>JBOGXL010000485.1:0-4709 GCA_050694575.1 Actinomycetota bacterium
CGGCCCCCACCCCGATGTACTCCCCGCAGCGCCAGTACAGGTCGTTGTGGCAACAGCGCCGTCCGGGCCGAGACCAGTTCGAGATCTCGTAGCGCTGTAGTCCGGCGCTCGTGAGCATGGCTTCAGCCGCGTCCCAGCGTGCGGCGACCTCGTCGTCGGGCACCGCGACGACCTTCCCGAGCCGCTTCCAGGCGGCGAGCGGTGTGCCTTCTTCGTACGTGAGGCCGGAGCCCGACTCATGCGTCGGGGCGCAAGCGAGCACACCTTCCAGCGACGCGAGCCACGCCTCGTGCGTCTCGCCCGGGATACCGAAGATGAGGTCGGCGCTCACGTCGTCGAACCCGGCCGAGCGCGCCATCCGCAAGGCGTTGACCGCCGTGCCGGCGTCGTGCGTGCGACCGAGGCGGGCCAGGAGCTCGTCGTCGAGGGACTGGACGCCGAAGCTGATCCGGTTCACACCTGCCGCCAGGTAACTCTCGAGCTTGGCCCGATCGACGCTCTCCGGGTTGCACTCGATGGTGACCTCGGCTCGCGGCTCCACCGTCCACGATGCACGGATCGCGTCCAGCACCCGGACGATGTGTCTGGCATCGACCAGCGAAGGTGTACCGCCGCCGATGAAGATCGACGTCACGGCCGGACGAGCGTCGAGCCCGGCCCCATCCGGAGCGGACAACCCTTCGGTCACATCTCGAATGACTGCGTCCATGTACGCGTCGGCCAGATGGTCGAGGCCGGCATAGGCGTTGAAGTCGCAGTACCAACACCTGTGCGCGCAGAACGGCACGTGCACGTAGATGCCGAACGCATCCAGGACGTCGCGCGGCCTCGGCAGCGCCGCGATGGCCGGCCTCATCGTTCGTCCACCCGTAGAGCTCTGATGAAGACGTCCGGCGGCACCTCGACCTCGCCGAGCTGACGCATCTTGGCCTTGCCCCTCTTCTGCCGTTCGAGGAGCTTGCGCTTCCGCGTGACGTCGCCGCCGTAGCACTTCGCCGTCACGTCCTTGCGCTTGGCCTTGACCGTTTCGCGCGCGATGATCCGCGAGCCGATCGCCGCTTGGATGGCGACGTCGAAGAGCTGCCGCGGGATGAGCTCCTTGAGTCGCTGCGTCATCGCGCGGCCCCATGCGTACGACCTGTCCCTGTGCACGATGGAGCTGAAAGCGTCGACGGGTTGCGCGTGAACGAGAACGTCAACACGGACCATGTCTGCCGCGCGGTATTCGGCCGGCTCGTAGTCCAGGGACGCATAGCCACGCGTGCGCGACTTCATCTGATCGAAGAAGTCAAAGATGATCTCTCCTAGCGGCAGGGAGTACGAGAGCTCGACGCGCTCGGGTGAGAGGTACTCGAGCTTGGTCTGCTCGCCACGCTTCTCCCGGCACAGCTCCATCACCGCACCGACGTAGGCGGCGGGCGTGATGATGAGCGCGCTGACGAACGGCTCGGTGATCTCGGCGATGCGTCCGGCGTCGGGAAGGTCGGCCGGAGAGTGGACGACCAGCTCTTCGCCGTCCTCGAGCTTCACACCGTAGGCCACGGTCGGCGCGGTCACGACCAGGTCGAGGCCGAACTCCCGGTGGAGACGCTCCGTCGCGATCTCCATGTGCAACAGACCGAGGAAGCCGCACCGGAAGCCGAACCCTAGAGCCTTGGACGTTTCCGGTTCGTAGACGAACGCCGCGTCGTTCAGCCCGAGCTTGTCGAGAGCGTCGCGCAGGTCTTCGTACTGCCCTTCCTCCGGGTACAGACCCGTCCAGACCATCGGTCTCGGCTCCCGGAACCCCGGGACCGGATCCGGCGCCGGTGAGGCGGCCAGCGTCACGGTGTCGCCCACGCGGGCGTAGCGAACGTCCTTGATGCCGGTGATCAGGTAACCCACCTCGCCCGGGCCGAGAGCATCGACGGGTGTCGGCTCAGGCGCCAGCACCCCCAGCTCGGTGATCGACGTCTCGTGGCCCGTCGCCATGAGACGTATCTGCGCGCGGCCGTGGATCTCACCTGATGTCGCCCGGATATACGTGATAACGCCACGGAACGGATCGAAGACCGAATCGAAGATGAGCGCGCGGACGTGTGGGTCCGATGGATCGGACGGCGGTGGACGAACGCGCGTTACCACCGCGTCCATGAGCTCGCGCACTCCCATGCCGGTCTTCGCGGACAGACGCATAACCTCGTCCGGGGCGCCGAGCAGGTGATGGATCTCCTCCTCCGTCCGGTCGGGATCGGCGGCGGGCAGATCGATCTTGTTGATCACAGGGATGATGTCGAGGCCCGCCTCTACGGCGTGATAGAGGTTCGCGACGGTCTGCGCCTCGACCCCCTGCGTCGCGTCCACGAGCAGGATCGCTCCTTCACACGCCATGAGCGCGCGCGAGACCTCGTAGGAGAAGTCGACGTGGCCGGGGGTGTCGATGAGGTTGATGACGTAGGTCTGGCCGTCTCCGGCCCGGTGCTGCATCCGGACGGCCGCCGCCTTGATCGTGATCCCCCGCTCACGCTCGAGATCCATGCGGTCGAGGTACTGCGCGGCGTGGCCCGGCGCCAGGACGCCGGCGAGCTCGAGCATCCGATCGGCGAGTGTCGATTTCCCGTGGTCGATGTGCGCCACGGTGCAGATGTTGCGTATGCGGGCGGTTTCAGTCATCGCGATCGGTGCAATGGTAGACTCACGCGGCCCTTCCCAAGGGTGAGGAAAATGCCGAGATCGAGAACCGTACTCAAACGACAGCGTCAGACGGAGCGCCAGCGGCTCCGCAACAAAGCCGTGCGCTCAGAGTTGCGCACGCTCGAGCGTCGCGTACAGGCCGCCGCCGACCCGGCGACGGCGCAGGCCGAGCTGAAGGCCCTCCAGAAGCGCCTGGATCAGGCAGCCGCCAAGGGCGTCATCCACCCCAACCGCGCGGCACGCAAGAAATCCCGGTTGGATCGGCGGATCAAGCCGGCTTCCTAGCGCCACCCGCGGCCTAGGCACGGGCGTCCTTCACCACTACACCGTCCTTCACGACGAGCACCACGCGGTCGGGATGGTCGAACAACTCGGGATCGGTGAGCGGATCGCCGTCGAGGGCGATGAGATCGGCGACCTTGCCCTGCTCGACGGTCCCCAGACGGTCCGAGGCTCCGAGGATCCGCGCATTCGACGACGTCGCCGACACTATGGCGGCCATCGGCCCGAGGATCTTGGCCTTCAACACGAGCTCCAGCCCGCGACGGTTCTGCATCGGCCCGATGAGATCGGAGCCTGAGCCGAGCAGCACGCCGGCGTCGTAAGCCAACTTCACCGCGCGCGTCATCGCATCCTCGACCCGGGCGATACGCGGCAGCACGTCGGCGCTCAAGCCCCACGCTTGCCATTCGTCGCTCATGAGCCGGGCGACGGCCAGCGTCGGGACCAGCCAGGCTCCCGCCTCGGCCAGCGCGGTCGCCGTCTCCGCGTCCAAGAACGACCCGTGCTCGAAGCACCGGACGCCGGCCGCGAGTCCGTTGTGTATCCCGCGCACGTTGTGAGCGTGGGCCGTCACGTAGGTCTCCCGTGCATCGGCCTCCTCCACGGCCGCCCGCAGCTCCTCGACGGTGAACTGCGTGTCCTCCAGCCTGTCCGTCAGCGACACGACACCACCGGACACGCAGACCTTCACCTGCGTCGCGCCTCGCCGCAGCGCCGTGCGTGCCGCCACTCTGACCTCCTCCGGCCCGTCGCACACCATCGACGTCTGGACGAGACCCGGAACAGACGCTCCGTGAGCGTGATCCATGAAAGGCGGCCGGAAGTCGCCGTGCCCGCCCGTCTGGCAGAGGATCGGCCCGGACGGATAGAGCCGGGGCCCGGCGATCAGGCCGGCCTCGATCGCGCGAGCCAGCCCCCCGTCGACACCGCCGCAGTCTCGCACCGTCGTGAACCCGGCCTCTATCGCTAGAGCGCAGTTATGGAAGATGCGAGCCGCGATGACGGCCACGGGCGTGCCGGCGCCACCGAGATCCACCACGCCGAAGTGCGAATGCGCGTCGATCAGGCCCGGAAGGAAGGTCAGACCGCCGGCCTCGATGACGGTGGCGCCGCCGTCGGGCTCGATCCCGTCCTCCACCGAGCGGATGCGATCGTCGGTCAGAACGATGTCGGCCGTCCGCGGGTCCGAGCCGGTTCCGTCGATGAGGGTCCCGCCCCTGAGCACCGTCGTCATTTGTAGTCAGCCTAGCCCTCCCGAGCGCTCCGGCTTGTCGGCGACGACCTTCATGCGGTACATCGATAGAGACGAAAGGAGGAGCCGTGCCGACCTACATCCTGTTGTCGTCGTTGAACCCGGGCGGGCTGGAGACGCTGAAGGAGCGTCCGGATCGCTTGAAGGAAGTGAATCAGGAGATCGAGCGCATGGGCGCCACGATCAAGGAGCAGTACGCGGTGCTCGGCCCGTTCGACTTCGTGACGATCCTCGAAGCACCGGACAACGAAACCGTCGCGAAGATCTCCGTCGGCATGGGGGCCCGGGGAACGGTGCGGATCCAAACGCTCGCGGCCATCCCCGTGGAGACCTTCATCGAGAGCCTGCGTTAGGGAAGCTAAACCCGGATCCACTGAAAAACCGGGTGAGATGAGAGCGTAAGCTCCAACAAAAAGGTGCCCCGACCTGGGAAAATGGTGTTGACAGAACGCCATTCAAGCCCCAGGAGAGGAGCACCTTTTCGATGCGATCATCCCACAGC
>JBOGXL010000486.1:0-4035 GCA_050694575.1 Actinomycetota bacterium
GTCGTGAGGATGTTCATGAAGATGTCTTTCGACCCTTTCTGCTTCGCGAGATCGCGGTCGTGGTGGACGTCCTGGTAATCGCGCGTGGCGATCGCCGTCGAGACTACGAGTGTCGGCGTGATGTCGATGACGAGCTCGGGAAGCTCCTCGCCTATCTCGATCTCGTCGTAGCGAAGGGTGCCGATGCCGGCCTTCACGCTTTTCTCCATTGCGGGAGCTTGCGGCCGCTCGAGTTCGGCTCGAACGTCACCTGCACCGGCATCCCGATCAGCACCTCGCCCGGATCGCAGCCGATGACGTTGCCGACCAGACGCGTCCCCTCTTCGAGCTGGACGAGGACGACGGCGAAGGGATGCTCTCGTCCGGGAACCTCGGGCCGGTGATGGATGACGAAGCTGTACACCTGGCCGCGCCCGCTCGCCACGACGTAGTCGCTGTCGAGCGAGCGGCAGTACGGGCACATCGGTCGCGGCGGATGCCGCAAGCGCCGGCAGCTCGAGCAGCGCTGGATGCGCAGCTCGTCCTGCTCCACGCCTTCCCAGAAGAACGCGGCATCCAGCGGCGGCGGCGGGAGGTCCGAAGCCTCGACCGAGCCCCCCTTGCGACCGGTTCCCGGCTTGAACTTGAGGATCCGGAAGCGCATCTCGCCGACGACCTCGCCGTCTTCGTCCCGGTAGGTCTGCAGCGTCGTGATGAAGAACCCTTCGCCCAAGCCCGTCTGCTTCGGCCCCCTGATGCTCTCGACCTCGGAGCTCACGGTCAGCAGGTCACCGGGACGCAGGTAGCGGTGATAGACCTGCTCGCAATTCGTAGCGACGACGCCGACGTAACCTTCGGCGTCGATCATCCCCATGAGGCGGGCCTGCGGGTTGTCGCCGTCCGGTTCGGCGTCGTCTCGTGGCACCAGACCTTGCATCGTCCAGACCTGGAGCGCAGTGGCCGGCGCAACTATGCCCTTGTGCACCGAACGCTTCGCGAACTTCTCGTCGGTGTAGACGGGGTTGCGATCACCGAGGGCATCCGTCAGATGACGGATCATCGGAAGGTTCACCGGATCGCGCGCGACGGTGGGTCCGCCGTACGGCTTGCCGACGAACTCCTGGAGGCGCTCGGCGAGCGAGAGTGCCCGGCGGGTGTCGGTCAACGGTTTCCCCTATCTAGAACGCGTTCTAGAAAGGCTATTACGACGCGAGGGCGGCGTCGAGGCGAGGGCTAAGACCTCGGAAGACCGAGACGCGTGATCGCGTCGGCGAGGTCAACTGCGAACTCCTCGAACCGGGCGAGCGTGCAGAGGCCGTCGACGATAGCTCGCTGTGCCTGCTCGGAAGCGGAGCTGGCTGCGCAGCTGTTCCTGCGAGAGTTCCACGGCAAGGCCGAGGACCGGCGCCCACTCGGGGTTCGCGGCAACAAGTTCAGCGAGCGACCCACGGTCGACGGACTTGAGCGTTCTCAACGCCTCGGCCGCTTCGCGGATGAGCTCCTCGCGTTCGGGCGGAACCGCCGAACCCGTGGCGCCTAGAGGCGCCAAGGTTTCGACGAACTCCTCGAAGCTGAGGGGCGGATGCCTATCGGTCACTTCCGTCGCAAGAGTGGAAGGCGGCGAACCAAACCATCCGGACGGAACTCGTAATTGGCAACGATCAGGTCGCGGCTCTCACGGTCGGCCGACCGTAAGGTGATTTCCCGACGAGTGGGAAGGATCGCAAGGTTGAAGTCGCTGTAAAGCTCACGCACCATCGCCGTGTCGCTATTGGTCATCAGCCAGCGGACACCCTTCCGATCAAGACGTTGGATTGACTCCGCGAGCCTGCACTGGTCGTCCGGGCCGAACCGGCCGGCCGTATAGCGAGTGAAATCGCCCCACTTCCGATCAGGAACGTAGGGAGGATCGAGGTAGACCCAGTCATCTTGCTTCGCCGAGCGCAACACTTGGTCAAAATCCTCGCAGCGGAGCTCAGCAGACCGGAGTAGCCAGGAGGCGGCGAGCAACGTCGCCGGGTTGTAGTACGGGCGCTGGTACTCACCGTAGGGGGTGTTGAACTCTCCCCTCCGGTTCACACGCCATAAGCCGCGGAAGGCCGTCTTGTTCAAGTAGATCAGCCGCGCGGCCCGATCGACCTCGGACAGTCGTTCTGACTTCTGCTTGCGCACCTTATTGAAATGGTCACGGGTGTTCGGCATACGGTTGAGCCGCGCCATCACCGCGTCGGGGTCATCGCGAACCGCGCGCAGACAGATGACAAGTTCCTCGTTCGCATCGTTGAGCACAGCGCGGGCGGGCTGGAGGGCAAAGAAGACGGCCGCACTTCCACAGAAGGGCTCGATATAGGTTCCGAAATGCTTCGGTACTAGGCCGGCGATCGTTGATGCGACCCGTGTCTTGCCACCTGCCCACTTCAGGAAGGATCTGGCCCCGGTGGACTCTATAGATCCAGGGTTCGACCGCGGCGTTCCAAGCACCATGCTCGTCATGGTGCCGTGTCTCACCGACACAGCAGCCGCACCACGCGCTTAACTGCGACGATGACCACTCCGCTTGTACTCATGCCGCCTGTGGTGCGGCTCGACGTACCCTACGAATCGCGCCGACACGCCCGGGGCGTCTATTTGTTGCCCAGTCGTTTCTGGACATAGTCGGCCGCCGCTTCACGTCCTTCGGGCTCCCGGAGAGACCAGGCTAATAGGTCGGCGTCGGCCCAGCCCGCCGAGCCGAGCTGCTCCCGCCCGAGGGCGGCGAACATCGCGCGGGTTATCGCGAGCGGGGCGGCCGGCATCACCAGCAGCTCCGCCACCAGGGCGTCCGTAGCCGCGTCGAGGTCGTCCCGCGGAACGACACGCTGGACGAAACCGCAACGCAGCGCTTCGTCCGCGCCGAACTTGCGTCCGGTCATCACCAAGTCGCGCGCCACGGGCAGCCCGACCTCCCTCACGAGGCGCGGTATACCCGCCCACGTCAGAGGTATGCCGATCTTGAGCTCCGGGATCTGCACCGCAAAGTCGTCGGAGGCGATGCGGAGGTCGCACGAAACCGCGATGAGCGCGGCGCCGCCGAGGCAGTGGCCGTGCAGACGGGCGACGGTGACCTGCGGGACGGACTCGATGAGCTCAAGCAACCGTTGCCATCCTCCCGCCGAGTGCCGCCGCTCGGCCCAGGTGCGCTGCCGACCGTCACCTCCGGCGGCGAGATCGGCGCCGGCCGAGAACGACCGTCCCTCACCCGCGAGCACGACGACGCGCGTGTCGGTGTCGTCGATCAGGTCGGTGAACGCACCGACCAGGCCCGTGCGGACGTCTTCGTTCAGCGCGTTGAGCTTCTCGGGGCGGTTCAGCCTGAGGCGACACACCCCGTCGCTTCGATCTACGAGGACGGCCGGCACCCAGGGAGCCTAATCCTTTCGTGGTCTTGTCCCGCGCGACTGGAACGTGTTCTACTCGCGCCCGGAGATGCAGGGATGACCGACGCGCTGGGACTGTGGAAGATCGCCGCCGATGAGCCGGAGCGGCTCGCCGTCGCCGATCCGGACGGGCACGAGTTCTCCTACGGCGAGCTCGCGTCTCTTGCCAACGTCCACGCCAACGGCCTCCGCGCACTCGGGTTGAAGTCCGGCGACGGCATCGCCGTCGCCCTCCCGAACTCGATCGAGTTCCTGAGCCTGTACTTCGGCGCGATGCAGATCGGTCTGTACTTCACGCCGATCAACTGGCATCTCGTCGGCCCGGAGATCGCCTACATCGTCAACGACAGCGAAGCGTCGGTCTTCGTGGCGGACGACAGGTTCGCCGACGTTGCCCAGGCCGCGGCCAATGAGATCGAGCTGCCGGCCGGCAAGATGTTCGCGATAGGCGAGATCCCAGGCTTCAGGCCGTTGGACGAGCTCGTCGCCGGACGGACCGACGACCGACCCGATGACAGGACGGCCGGCGGCCCGATGCAGTACACGTCCGGCACGACCGGCCGTCCGAAGGGCGTGCGCCGTGCGCTTACCGGCATGGACCCCGACGAGGGCGCGGGCTTCGCGGGTCTCTTCCTCGGGC
>JBOGXL010000487.1:0-1622 GCA_050694575.1 Actinomycetota bacterium
CGTCGTCGTCTGCGGCGACGACTTCTCCGTCCGCGGCGGTGCGGCCGACGCCGCCATCCACCTCAAGCAGATCCATGCGGAGCGACGAGCCAACGAGCTGCGGCTGCCCATCGTGCGTCTGATCGAAGGATCGGGCGGCGGCGGCAGCGTAAAATCCTACGAGAGGTTCAAGCGGACGAACATCCCAGCCAACCCCGGGTGGGACATCGTCGTCGACAACCTCGGGAAGGTGCCGTGCGTCGCCGCGTGTCTCGGCCCGGTCGCCGGACTCGGCGCCGCGCGCGTCGTGACGGCGCACTTCTCCGTGATGGTCAAGGAGAACGCGCAACTGTTCGTCGCCGGGCCCCCGGTCGTGCGCGCCGGGATGAACCAGGAGGTCACGAAGGAGGAGCTCGGCGGCTGGGAGATCCATACGCGCGAGTCGGGAGCCGTGGACAACGCGGCCGAGGACGAGGACGACGCGCTCGCGCAATGCCGGCGGTTTCTCAGCTACCTGCCGTCGAGCGTTTGGGAGTCGCCGCCGAGCCTGCCGACCGACGACGATCCCACACGGCGCGAGGACGAGCTGCTGTCGATCGTCCCGCGCGAGCGCCGCCAGGTGTATGACATGCGCAGGATCCTCGGGCTCGTCTTCGACGAGGGCTCGGTCTTCGAGGTCGGTCGGTACTACGGGCCCTCCACGATCTGCGCGCTCGCGACAATAGACGGCCATCCGGTGGCCCTCATGGCCAACGACCCGCGCGTGTACGCGGGCGGGATGACGGCGGCGGCCTCGCAGAAGGTCGTCCGCTTCTGCGATCTCGCCGACACCTTCCATCTGCCGGTCGTCAACCTCGTCGACCAGCCCGGCTTCGTCATAGGCGTGGACGCCGAGCGGGCCGGCACGATCCGCCACGGCGCCCGTGCGCTCGCCGCGGTGTACCAGGCCTCGATCCCATGGGTCTCGATCATCGTCCGCAAGGTCTTCGGCGTCGCGGGGGCCGCGCACGGCAACGCGCACCGGCTCAACCTTCGCTACGCGTGGCCCTCGGGAGACTGGGGATCGTTGCCGCTCGAGGGCGGCATCGAGGCGGCCTACCGGCGCGTGCTGGACGAGGCGGAGGATCGGGAGGCAAAGCGCCAGGAGATCCTCGCCGAGCTCGAGTCGATGCGCTCGGTGTTCCGCACGGCGGAGACGTTCGGCGTCGAGGAGATCATCGATCCGCGTGACACGAGGCGCCTGCTGTGCGAGTGGGTTCACGAGGCGTACCGGATCGTGCCGACGCTGGTGGGACCGCGCACCCACGCGATCCGCCCTTGAAGCCGTGACGGTCGACGTCCGGCCTTTCACGGATCATGACAAGGAGTGGGCCTATTCCCTGCTGTTCCCGCGAGGCGGACCCAGCCGGATCGCCTCGAAACAAGTGCTCTACGACCCGCTGACGCTTTCCGGCTTCGTCGCCTGGAAGGACGGCGAGCGGATCGGCCTCGCGACCTATCGGTTGGAGGAGAACGAGTGTGAGCTCTTGACGCTCGATAGCGTCTTCGACGGCACAGGAAGCGGGACGGCCCTCATAGAAGCCGTGAAGGACGCAGCGCGGTCGGCAGGGAGCCGTAGTGTGTGGCTCATCACGACCAACGAC
>JBOGXL010000488.1:0-3081 GCA_050694575.1 Actinomycetota bacterium
ATCCTTCGCACCGACCCCGACGTCGTCATGGTCGGCGAGATGCGAGACACGGAGACCGCCAACATCGGCATCCAGGCCGCTCTCACGGGACACCTCGTGTTCTCGACCCTCCACACCAACGACGCCGCCTCGGCCATGACCCGCCTGGTCGAGATGGGGGTTGAGTCCTTCCTCGTGGGCTCGGCTCTGGAATGCGTCGTGGCTCAGCGGCTTGGGCGTCGGCTGTGTACGAAGTGCTCCGAGGCGTACACGCCGGGGACCGAGGTCATCGCCCACGTCGGGTTGCCCGTTACGCGAGGTCAGAAGGCTCCGAAGCTCCGCCGAGCCGTCGGGTGCGCGGCCTGCGCCGGCACCGGATACCACGGCCGCGTGGCCATCGTCGAGGTGATGCGGGTATCGGATGAGATCCGAAGGCTCACGGCAGAGCATGCAACGGCCGAAGACATCAGGAGACAAGCACTCGCCGAGGGCATGCGCACCCTCCGCGAGGACGGACTTCGAAAGGCGCTCGCTGGAGTGACGAGCGTCGAGGAGGTGCTTCGTGTCGTCGTCTAGGAAGACAGCTCAACCGGCGAAGCCGGCCGTGGCGAAGATCGACCTGTCCAAGCAGGACCCGGATCCGATCGCCGCGTCGGCGCTCGACTCCGCTGTAGCCCGGCGGCTACAGGTCGTTCCCGTCCGTTACGAGGGTGACCGCCTCGTGCTGGCCATGGCCGCGCCAGATCCGGCTGCACTCGATGAGGTCGCCGCGCAAACCGGGATCGCCGTGGAGCCCGTTCTCGCGACGAAGGCGGCCATCCTCAAAGCCATGGACATCGTCTACGGCGCGACGGACGAGTACAGAGCCGCGAAGGGTCACGCCCGCATCGGCCTCGACGTCAAAGAGCACCCGACGCTCGACCTGCATGAGGTGCTCGAGATCGTCCTGGAGAACGGTGCGTCCGACCTCCACCTGGCGGCGGGACTGCCGCCGGTCCTGCGGATCGACGGCGATCTGCGACACCTCGAGGGATACAAGCCGCTCGATGGCGACGACATCCAGCGCGTCGTGTACGGCATGCTCTCGCAGAAGCAGCGGGAGAAGTTCGAGGAGGACCTCGAGCTAGACCTGTCGTACTCGCTCCCCGGCAAGGCCCGTTTCCGCGTCAACGTGTACATGCAGCGCGGCGCGACGGGAGTGGCGTTCCGCCTCGTCCCCTTCGTCATCCGAACCATCGAAGACCTCGGCATGCCGCACGTGGCCGAGGAGCTCGCTCGGCTCCCACGGGGGCTAGTGGTCGTCACCGGGCCCACCGGCTCCGGGAAGTCCACGACGCTTGCGGCGTTGGTGGACGTGGTGAATCGCGAGCGTCCGTGCCACATCATGACCATCGAGGACCCCATCGAGTTTCTCCACCCGCACCGCCGGGCCGTCGTGAACCAGCGTGAGGTCGGGTCGGACACACACGCCTTCTCCGCCGCTCTGAAGCACGTCCTGCGTCAGGACCCCGATGTGATCCTCGTCGGGGAGATGCGTGACCTCGAGACGATCCAGATGGCCGTCACGGCGGCCGAGACCGGGCACCTCGTGTTCGCGACCCTGCACACGCAGGACGCGGCCCAAACCGTCGACCGCATGATCGACGTGTTCCCCGCCCACCAGCAGCAGCAGATCCGCGTCCAACTCTCCGGCTCGCTCATGGGCGTTGTCGCCCAGCAGCTGCTGAAGCGGGACGCCGACGAGGGCCGGGCTGCGGCCGCCGAGGTGCTGATGGTCACGCCCGCCGTCCGCAATTTGATCCGTGAGGGCAAGACGCATCAGCTCTATTCGGTGATGCAGGCCGGCGGGCAGTACGGGATGCAGACGATGGACGCCGCTTTGGCCGAGCTCGTCGGTCGCCGAGTCGTCTCGTACGAGGCGGCCAAGGAGCGCTGCCACAACGCCGACGAGTTCGCTCGGCTCTCGGACAGCGCCACGCCGAAGCGCAGCGAAGGCGCATGGGACGGCCAGAAGACACGGAGGGCCAGCGTTGGCTGAGTACACATACAAAGCGCTCGACAGTCACGGCGAGGCCCGTGTGGGTGTCATCGACGCCGAGACCGAAGCGCACGTCATCTCCTCGCTCCGGGACCAGGGCTGGACACCGCTGAAGGTCGACGCTCCGTCGCGGAACGTCCTGAAGGCGAGCATCCGCATCCCCGGCGTCACGGACCGCATCTCGTTGAAGGACGTGGCCGTCGGTTCGCGCCAGCTGGCAACCATGATCGACGCGGGCCTGCCGCTCATGCGCTCACTGACGGTTCTCGCCGAGCAGACCGAGAACCGCCGTCTCTCCGAGGTGTGGGAGGCCGTCCGCGACGACGTGCAGGCAGGGTCGACGTTCTCCGGCGCGCTGGCCAAGCACCCGAAGGCGTTCACCAAGCTCTACGTCGCCGTCATCCGCGCTGGTGAAGCCGGCGGCGCGCTCGACCACGTCCTGCTCCGCCTGGCCGACACGCTGGAGAAGCAGGTCAACCTCAGGAACAAGATCCGGTCGGCCATGACCTACCCGACCATGGTCGCGATCATGGTCTTCGCGATCCTGACCGCGATCCTCATCTTCATCGTCCCGACGTTCAAGCAGCTCTACGCCGACCTCGGCGGCACATTGCCGTTGCAGACGCGGCTGCTCATCGCCGCGAGCGATCTGGTCAGGAGGTTCTTCCTTCTGATCGTCCCGATGTTGGGCGTCGGTGGCTACGCATTGAAGAGGTACATCGACTCGGACAGAGGACGGCGCCAGTGGGACATGTTCAAGCTACGCGTGCCTATCTTCGGCGAGCTCTTCCGGAAGGTCGCGATGTCCCGGATGAGCCGTACCCTCGGCACCCTTCTGCGTTCGGGTGTGCCCGTTCTGCAGTCCCTCGAGATCACCCGTGAGACCACAGGGAACCGGATCGTCGCGGAGGCAATCATGGACGTCGAGGACGCGGTCCGGCAGGGCGAGAGCCTCGCCAAACCGTTGCTGGCGCACAAGGTCATCCCGCCCATGGTCGTGCAGATGCTGGCCGTGGGGGAGGAGACGGGCGCCGTAGACACGATGCTCGAGAAGGTTGCGACCT
>JBOGXL010000489.1:0-2212 GCA_050694575.1 Actinomycetota bacterium
GCCGAGACGTTCGGCGTCGAGGAGATCATCGATCCGCGCGACACGAGGCGCCTGCTGTGCGAGTGGGTTCACGAGGCGTACCGGATCGTGCCGACGCTGGTGGGGCCACGCACACACGCGATCCGCCCTTGAAGCCGTGACGATCGACGTCCGGCCTTTCACGGATCATGACAAGGAGTGGGCCTATTCCCTGCTGTTCCCGCGAGGCGGACCCAGCCGGGTCGCATCCAAACAGGTGCTGCACGACCCCCTCGAGCTTCCGGGCTTCGTAGCCTGGAAGGACGGCGAGCGCATCGGCCTCACGACCTATCGCCTGAAGGACAACGAGTGCGAGCTGCTAACACTGGACAGCGTCGTCAACGGAACGGGAAGCGGCTCGGCCCTCATAGAAGCCGTCAAGGACGCAGCGCGGTCGGCAGGGAGCCGTAGTGTGTGGCTCATCACGACCAACGACAACACTCACGCGTTCCGCTTCTATCAGCGTCGTGGCTTCCGTATCCGCGAGGTACGGCCCGGGGCCGTCGATCGCGAGCGAACGACGATCAAGCCCGAGATCCCGGCCACCGGCGTCGATGAAATACCGATCAGCGACGAGATCGAGCTCGTGATCCACCTGTGAGGATCGTTTCCTTACTCCCTTCAGCGACGGACATCGTGTGCTCGATCGGCATGCGAGATGCCCTCGTCGGACGAACGCACGAGTGCGACTGGCCCCCGGGCGTCGAGGAGATACCCGCCGTGACGTCCGACGTTCTGGCCACGCACGAGATGACTTCCGAGCACATCCACAGCGCCATAGGCGGAGCGGTGCACTCCGGATCGTCCATCTACGGACTGGACGGAGACGCGCTCGAGCGGCTGCGGCCGGATCTGATCATCACGCAGGAGCTGTGCGAGGTCTGTGCGGTGTCGTACGAGGAGGTCGCACACGCCGCACGGATGATGGACGCCGACGCGAAGATCGTCTCGCTCGAGCCCCACTCGATAGACGACATCCTCGAGCACGTGCTGCTCGTCGGCCGGCTGACCGACGCGCACGACGCCGCCCAGAAGGTCGTCGCCGACGCGCGCGAGCGGCTCGATCGACTGCGCGACGCGACCCGGGACAGCGAGCGTCCAAGCGTCGTCTGCATCGAGTGGCTCGATCCCCCGTTCGCCGCCGGTCACTGGGTTCCCGAGCAGGTCGAGGTCGCCGGGGGCAACGAGCTGCTCGGCCCCCGCGGCGCTCCGTCGCCCCAGGTGTCGTGGGAGACGATCGTGGACGCCGCCCCCGAGGTGCTCGTCCTCATGCCGTGCGGCATGCCCATAGACCGCACCATGTCCGAGATCGAGGTCATTACGAGCCGGCCGGGCTGGGCCGACCTTCCCGCCGTCCGCAACGGGCGCGTCCACGTCGTGGACGCGTCGTCGTTCTTCAACCGCCCCGGCCCCCGGGTCGTCCGGGGGGCCGAGATCCTGTTCGGTCTCCTGCATCCCGATGCCCCGGAGATGGTCGAGCCGCCGTCGCCGAGCGAATCGCGTCCCATCGCGACCACGTAGAAATCCCTGGTAGCGGCGTCGGAGGCGTCAATAGACTCTGCGCGTGGATCCCGGTGCCGCACGTCCGGACGGGAATGCTCTGGCCCGCCGAATCGAGTGGCGCATCTGGCGGGCCGGTGTCCTCGCGAATCTCGTCGGTGTGCTCTTCATCGCCTTCGACGCGGCTGCGACGGGACCGGTGCTGCCGGCGATCGGTGACGGCCGGCTGGTCGCCTCGACCCCGCGCCTGCTGCTCATGTGCGCGGCCGTCGCGGTGCCCTACTTCGCGTTGAGCGCGAGCTTGGGCGTTCGCCCTCGGCGGCGAGCTGCGGGAAGCGACAACGATGTTCGTCGATGTCGTCGCGTCCACCCAGCTCGCGCAATCACGCCTTCCGCAGGACGTCGTCGTGCAGCTCAACGAGTTAGTCGACGCCGTGATCCGTTGCGTCGAGGGTGAAGGGCGGGCTCGTGAACCAGTTCCCGGGGGACGGCGTCCTCTGCGTCTTCGGCGCCCCCGACGACAGGCCCGACCACGCAGCCTGCGCGCTGCGCGCGGCCCGCACACTACGCCGGGAGATCGACACCGTTCGTCCCGGTGGTCTGGACGCGGCGATCGGCATCTCGTCCGGCAAGGTCGTCGCCGGCAACGTCGGCGGCCTCAACCGCCACGAATACACGGTCGTCGGGGATTCGA
>JBOGXL010000490.1:0-1555 GCA_050694575.1 Actinomycetota bacterium
CCACGGGCTTGCCGAGCTTGCGCTCGTCGCCGAGGAAGTCGAGGAGGTCGTCGACGAGCTGGAAGGCCATGCCGAAGCTCGTGGCGAAGCGCTCGAGCAGCAGCGCCGTGCGCTTGTCGGCCTTGCCGATGCGGGCGCCCAGGTACGCGGGTGCCGCGAAGAGACGCGCGGTCTTGCGCTGGATGACCTCGAGGTAGTCCTCGGGGTTGCGATCGGTGCGGTAGGCAGCCTCGATCTCCTTGATCTGCCCCTCACAGAGGGCGGCGATCGTCTGCGCCAGCACCTTCGGCGCCTCGCCGCCGACCTCGGCGGCCAAGAGGGACGCCTTCGCGAAAAGGTAGTCGCCGGAGAGCACCGCGAGCGTGTTCGTCCAGTTCGTGTTTACGGACGGAACCCCGTGGCGCTTGTCGGCCTCATCGATGATGTCGTCGTGCTGAAGCGTCGCGAGGTGCGTGAGCTCGATCGCAGCGGCCAGCTTGCGCACGTTGGTCTCGTGCTTGGGGTCGCGATCCCCGAATCCCGAAGCGAGGAAGGTGAGCGCGACGCGCAGTCTCTTGCCGCCCGCCTTGAGAAGGTGCTGCGCGAGAACGGAGACGAACGGGAAGTCGGACGTGACGACCTCGAGCAGGTAGCCCTCGGTCGCCAAGAGTTGTCTCTCGACGAGCGCGAGCGGCGCCAATGGTGGTCTTTCGGTCCCGCTCATGGGAGCCCAGCCTAGATGGTTAGGCCGGGACTTATCTAAGCCGCTCCGAGCGGGTACATCGACATACCGTCCGAGCGGTCAAGACAGGTAGAATCCGCGCGGCGGCGGAGGACCTTAACGGAGGTGTGATGGCCCGCAAGAAAGGCAAGATCGACGTCCTGCAGAACGTCTGGCTGTTCTCGGCGTGCACGAGCAAGGAGCTCGGTCGGATCGCTTCGCTCGTCGACGAGGCCGAGGTGCCGAAGGGTGCGACCCTCACCAAGGAAGGCGCGACCGGAAAGGAGTTCTTCGCGGTCGCCGAAGGAGCGGCCACGGCCAAGCTCCGGGGCAAGAAGATCGCGAGCTACGGGCCTGGTGACTTCTTCGGCGAGATGGCGCTGATCGACCAGGGACCACGTTCCGCGACGATCACGGCCGACACAGCGATGAAGCTCTACGTCCTCGACTCACGGAGCTTCTCGACGCTGATCGATCGCCATCCCGCCGTGGCGCGGAAGATCCTGCGGGGGCTGGCCGGACGGCTGCGGAAGGCCGAGAAGGCGCCGACGCATTAGCCGACGCGTCTAAAGGGGGAAGGGTGCGCGCTCCAAGGCTCGTCCTGCTGTCGCTGATCGGGATCTGTTCCGCTCTTATCGTCCCGGCTCGGGCGCACGAGCAGTGCTTCGGCAGAGACGCAACCGCTGATTCCGGCACCGACGGTGACGACGTCATCATCGGCACGGCCGGGAACGACGTCCTCGACGGCGGCAAGGGCAGCGACCTCATCTGCGGGATGGGCGGCGACGACGTCATCACCGGGGGCGTGGGCGACGACAAGCTCGACGGCGGGCCCGGATCGGACAACATCGTCGG
>JBOGXL010000491.1:0-3583 GCA_050694575.1 Actinomycetota bacterium
CAGGAGCTCGGTGTGGGCCGGACGCCATCACGACGCACACGCGCGCGCCGCCCGTAGCCCATGCGCATCGCGTACTCACCCGAGCAGGAAGATCTCCGCCGCGAGCTTCGCGAGTACTTCGCGCAGCTCATGTCGCCCGAGCGACGCGAAGCTCTCGCTCGAGGGGAAGGCGACTACGGGGACGGACGCGCGTATCGCGAGACGGTCAGGCAGATGGGCAGCGACGGCTGGCTCGGGATCGGCTGGCCCGCCGAGTACGGAGGTTTGGCTCGATCGATGGTCGAGCAGCTCATCTTCCTCGACGAAGCCGCCATCGCCGAGGCGCCGATCCCCACGCTCACGCTCAACTCGGTCGGCCCGACGATCATGCAATACGGGACGCAGGAGCAGAAGCAGAGGTTCCTCCCGCAGATCCTGGCCGGGGAGATCCATTTCGCCATCGGCTACTCCGAGCCGGAGGCCGGGACCGATCTGGCTTCACTGCGCACCAAAGCCGAGCGCGTGGGTGACGAGTACGTCATCAACGGACAGAAGATGTGGACGAGCCTCACCGAGTACGCCGACTACGTCTGGCTGGCCGTCCGTACGGATCCCGACGTGCGCAAGCACAAGGGCCTCAGCGTCGTTATCGTGCCCACCGACGTGGAGGGGTTCCGGTACACGCCCGTCCGCACGGTGGCCGGCGCGATGACCAACGCGACCTTCTACTCCGACGTCCGGGTGCCGGTGACCAACCGCGTGGGAGACGAGAACGACGGCTGGCGGTTGATCACCAACCAGCTCAACCACGAGCGCGTCGCGCTGTTCTCGTCCGCTCGGCTGATCGGTCTGCTCGGAGACGTGCGTGAGTGGGCGCAGACGGCGAAGCTGGCGGACGGTCGCCGTGTGTTGGATCAAGAGTGGGTGCAAGTGCACCTCGCTCGCGTGCACGCCAAGGCCGAGGTCCTCAAGCTCATGAACTGGCGGATCGCGTGGGGGGTCGGCAAGGGCCTCAACCCGGCCACGGCCTCGGCGACCAAGGTGTTCGCCTCCGAGCTCAACGTCGAGGCGTACCGGCTGCTGATGGAGGTGATGGGGACGAACGCCGTCGTCCGCGACGGCTCTCCCGGCGCGATCCTGAGGGGGCGCGTCGAGCGGATGTACCGCGGCTCGCTCATCCTCACCTTCGGCGGCGGCACCAACGAGGTGCAACGCGACATCATCGCGATGGTCGGCCTCGGCCTCCCGAGGGCCCCTCGCTAGCTCATGGACTGGTCTTTCACCGAGGAGCAGGAGCAGGTTGCCGCCTTGACGCGTCATATCCTCGAGCGCGAGCTGAACGAGGAGCGGAGGCGCTCGGCCGGGCCGTTCGACAAGGGTTTGTACCGGACGCTGACGGACGCCGGAGTGCTCGATGCATCCCTCGGCCTCATCGAGCTGTGCCGCGTGCTCATCGAGATCGGACGTGCCGTGGCTCCGGTCCCGGCAGCGGCATCTGCCATCGCGCGGCGGGTTGCTCCCGTCGAAGCGTCGCTGCCGACGCTCGCGCTCAGTGAGGAGCTGAACCCTGATCTCGAAACGCCGATGACACGTGCGGCGCGCAAGGGCGATGTGTTCGTCCTCTCCGGTGCGAAGACGACGGTCCCCGCCGGCCCCTTCGCGGATCTGTTCGTCGTCTCCGCTTCGCTGGATGACGGTACGCCTGGTCTCTTCGCCGTCCCGCGCCGAAGCTCTGGTGTCGACGTTCAGGAGCAGGTCGTGACGAGCACCGATCGCGAGGCGGTCCTCGAGCTCAACGACGTCGAGGTCCCGGCGGCACACCGTCTGGGAGGAGCCGAGGCGCTGAAGTCGGCCATCGATCACATCACCGTCGCCCTCTGCGCGGTGCAGCTCGGAGTCTGCGAGCGGGCGCTGGAGCTCACAGCGGAGTACTCGAAGCAGCGTGTGCAGTTCGACCGGCCCATCGCGACCTTCCAAGCCGTGGGGCAGCGCCTCGCGGACGCGTTCATCGACGTCGAGGCCATCCGCTTGACGTTGTGGCAGGCGGCGTGGCGCTTGTCCGAGGGGCTCCCGAGCGACACGGAGATCGCGACGGCCAAGTTCTGGGCGTCGGACGCCGGGCACCGGGTCGCACACACCGCCGTGCACGTGCACGGCGGTGTGGGCATCGATCTCGATCATGCGCTTCACCGCTACTTCGTAGCGGCGAAGCGCACCGAATTCGCCCTCGGCGGGGCCACCGAGCACCTGGTCGTCATCGGCAAGGCTCTCGCCGACGAGCCCGCGTGACGTAGGTTTACGTCCGATGCCGACGCTCCAAGAGCTGATCCTGTCAGGGCAGGTGAGCTTCTTCGCACTGACCCGTCATGCCGACGTCTCGGCCGCCTTGCGTCACCCGCACATGTCGAGCGACCAGGACAACTGGGAGGGAGCCGCGCTCCTCACGCAGCAGACGCAGCCGCCGGCTCTGTCCGAGCTCTTCGCGCACTGGATGCTGTTCATGGACCCTCCCGACCACACGCGCGTGCGGTCGCTGGTGAACAAGGCCTTCACGGCCCGGTCCGTCGAAAGGATGCGTCCGCGCATCCAGCAGATCACCGACGAGCTTCTGGATCAGGCGGCCGAGCGCGGCGAGATGGAGGTCATGGAGGACTTCGCCTTCCCGCTCCCGATCAGGGTGATCTGCGACATGCTTCGTGTCCCGGCGGAGGAACACGCCCGGTTCCGCTCAGCGTCGCAAACGCTCGCGGCGACACTAGACGTCGGCGAGAAGACACAAGAAGTGCTCGACGAATGGGAGGTCCATGCCCGTCCCTTCGTCGACTACATGAAGTCGCTGATCGCCGAGCGGCGGAAAGAGCCGGGAGAGGATCTGCTCAGCGCGCTCATCATGGCCACCGATGAAGAAGACAGGCTCACGGAAGGCGAGCTGCTCGGCACCGTCTCGCTCGTCCTGGGGGCCGGGTTCGAGACGACGATGAACCTCATCGGCAATGCGCTCTACACGCTGCTGCGTCACCCCGACGAGCTGGATCGGCTGAGGAAGGATCCGTCGCTGGCCGCGTCGACGATCGAGGAGGTGCTGCGTTTCGAGCCGCCCGTCCAGGCGACGGCCCGGGTGAGCCTCGTCGACACGACGATCGGCGATACGCCGGTGAGATGCGGACAGCAGGGCCTGATCATGCTTGCCTCGGCGAACCGCGACACGACGGTCTTCGACGATCCGCAGAGCTTCGACGTCGGGCGTGCACCGAACCCGCACCTGACCTTCGGTGGTGGGCATCATTTCTGTCCGGGCGCGGCGCTGGCACGGCTGGAAGGCCAGATCGCGATAGGCGCTCTCGTCCAGCGGTTCCCGAACCTCGAGCTGGTGGCCGAGCCCGAGTGGCGCCAGACGGTGACGTTGCATGGGCTGAAGGAGCTGCACATCCGGCTGTGACGACGTCTTGACTGGAACTAGAACAGATTCTAGTTTTGGAGGAACCATGGAGCTCAACGAGATCAATCTGCTCGACCCCGATGTCTTCACCAAGGGCGTCCCGCACGAGTGGTTCACCTATCTGCGGCGCAATGCCCCCATCTACCACCACCCGGAACCCGGCGG
>JBOGXL010000492.1:0-5793 GCA_050694575.1 Actinomycetota bacterium
GCGCAGGCGTTCGTCCGGGAACAGCGCCGTGAGCTTGTCGAAGGCCGGACGGCGCTGCGCGGTCTCGGGGTCGAGCGCGTTGACGTTCTCGATCCGCAGCAGCGCGTGGTACCTCTCGGCGTCCTTCGGACGACGGATCAGCCCGGACACCTCGTCACCGCGCCGCAGGCCGAAGCGGCGGATCTGCGACATCGAGACGTAGACGTCTTCTTCGGACGGGAGGTAGCCCTGCGTGCGCAGGAAGCCGTACCCGTCGGGCAGCACATCGAGGACGCCCTTGCGGTAGAGGAACCCTTCGTCCTCGGCCCGACGTGAGAGGATCGCCGTGACGAGCTGGTCCTTCGTCATGTCTCCGGCTTCTTCTTCGTCGAGCTTCGCCTCGAGGGCGAGCGTCATCAGCTCTTCGGTGTCCTTGCCTTCGAGCTCGTTGCGGTCGAGAGCTCCCTCGACCTCACCGTCCAGCTCGCCTTCGAGGTCGCCGTCGTCCGGCAGCCCGAGATCAACAGGCCGCCGCGGCGGCCGTGGACCGCGACGCGAACCGCGCCTGGATCCTCGACCTCCACCGGGCCGTCTTCCGCCCCCGCCACTCATGTCAGATCGGGGGCGCTGCGGCCCCCGAGCCCCCCGCGCTTCGCATGACTTTCGTTCATGCCCCAAGCGCCTCCCGTGCTTTGTTCCAGTCGTCGATGAACCGCTGCAAACCGATGTCGGTGAGCGGGTGCTTTACGAGCTTCGTGAACACGTCATACGGCATTGTTCCGATGTCCGATCCGAGCCTCGCCGCCTCCACCACGTGCATGGGATGCCGCAGGGACGACGCGAGGATCTCTGAGGAAAAGTCGTAGTTCTTCACCACCTCGATGCATTGCGCAAGGATGTCCATTCCGTCTGAGGCGACATCGTCGATCCTGCCCAGGAACGGGGAGATGAAATTGGCTCCTGCCTTCGCCGCTAACAGGGCTTGGGCCGGAGAGAAGACCAAGGTCATATTAACCCGAATCCCCTCGGCCCGCGCAGCCTTGGTCGCCGCCAGACCAGCCGGGATACAGGGGAACTTCACGTAGATGTTGTTGGCGATCTGCACGAGATCGCGCGCCTCGGTGAGCATGCCTTCGGTCTCGGTCGAGACAACCTCGGCCGACACCGCCCCGTCGACCTCGGCGCAGATCTCCTTGAGCATCTGCCTGTAGTCCTTCTGCCCCTTCGCTTCCTTGGCCAGAAGCGACGGGTTCGTCGTCACCCCGTCCAGGACGCCCCACGAGTTGCACTCGGCTATCTCGTCGATATTGGCCGTATCCAAGAAGAGCTTCATCACGCACCCTTTCCCACTCGATTCGGCTCCTCGGCCGCCGCCGGCTCCCCGCCCGCGATCAACATCCGCTCACCGACGCGCTCCACGATGTGATCGATGACCGCAGCGAGCGTGACGTCCAAGCCGTATGAAGAGATGACCGGGGCACCACGCTGTTGCGCGGCGGAACGGATGTACTTCTGTACCTTGCGGATGTCGTCGAACGAAGTCAAGTAGCGCTCCACGTTGCGTTGACCGGCATCGACACCCCTCAGGAAGAAGTGCGAACGGTGCACGTCCTCGTCGTCGACGGTGATGACGATCGGGACGACCACCGCCTTGTCCTCCCACGGCGGCGACCACGGTGGGCTCTCGATGAAACCCGGCACGAGGTGCGCACCTTCCAGGATCAGATCGGTTCCCTCCAGCACCGAACGCTCGATGAGCGCTTCCACGGCAACGGACACGGCCCGGACCTGCTCCTCGAAGCCGACGATGACCGGGTCGGCCGATCGAGGTACGGGACCGCGGATGGCTTCATGTGCCTCGAACGAGGACGTGTGCAGGGCCGGCATGATGCGCTCGCTGAACAGCGAACGCATGACCTCCCTGACCGCGTCCGTCGAGATGATCCGGGTGATCCCGAGTCGCGCGGCCAGCTGCGTGGCCACCGTCGACTTTCCGACGCCGGTCGTCCCGCCGATGAGGACGATCAGCGGCAGGTCGAGCTCGTCGACCGCTTGCCACCGACGGTAGGTCTCGGCATACCGCTGCCCGACCATCTCAGAGATCGTTCGCGTCGTCAGCTCCCGAAGCTCCTCGCGTGTGATCTCGAAGCGGTTGGCGGAGATGAGCTGCTCTTCGATCCGCTCGGCGACTTCGTACGCACGGAAGGGCGCGAGACCGGTCGCCATGATCGACGAAGCCATCAGCCCCTTGGAGTAGGGCAGGCCCGCACGATCCGAGACGACTATGTGTTGGGTCTGCTTCTTCGACATCACCGTTCGACACCGGCGTCGATCGCCCGATCGATCACAAGATCGAAGACCTCCTCTATCCCGTCACCCACGAGCACGTTGTTCGCGAACACGACGTCCTTCCCCGCCCCCAGAGCGTGCCTCGCTGCAACGTCTATCCCCGCCGCCTTGATCTCGGTCACGAGGACGTCATACGGCGGAGCCGCCTCGAGCTCTCTAGGTAAGACCGCGCGATCGGACAATCGGTTCGTGAATCCGACTACTTCGCACCCATGTTTCTGCTCCAGGTGCTGCACCAGCACCGGACGGGCCTCGGCGGGAGCCGTACAACAGAAGAACACACGACGGCCGTTCACCGATTCCATCGGTTCGGGCCGAAAGGTGACGCACACGACGTCGAGATCGGGAACCGTTCCGTGGATGGCGGCTTCCGTGGCGGCCGCTGCCGAAGCTTCTTCGGCCATCGTAACAACGGCCGCATCGGCCAGCAATAGGCGGTAAGGGCCGAGGTAGTCCTCGAGCTCGGCCGTCGCTACGTGGGCCGGGACACAGATCAATCCACTGTCCGCATCCACATCCGGAATGGACGCACCCGAGCCCTCGAGGATCACCAGGTCCTCGTCGCGTTCTTCGGCCAGCCGCGCTGCGTCGGGGACGTTGGAGTACACGGTGCCCCCCGCGAGGCCCCCGCCCACGCGAACGCAGCCGATGGTCGTCACCCCGGACGTGATCGCGTCCTCGACGTAGTCGCTGCCGGCGTGATGACCGGCGTCGGCAAGCTCGACGAGTGTCCGCGCGTCCAGCTTCGTCCCGGCCTCGATGACCCTCGGTGGATGGGGCCCTCCCCGGCCCACCGCGACGATGACGGGTCGCCGGCCGCGCACGGCGGCTCGACGAGCGAGCGCACTCGCGACGGCCGTCTTACCCGTGCGCTTCCCCGTGGCGAACACACGGATCGAGGGCTTCGTGAGGACACGTTCGAACTCCGGAGGACGCAGATCGAAGTCGGCGCCACGGTAGGGCACGCCGCGATCCAGCGCTACGGAGGCCAAGCGGAAACGATCCGTCGCCGTGATCACGGGATGGTCGGTGAGGTCGATGACAAGCTCCGCTTTCCACTCTGTTATCGCGTCGCCGAGGATCCGGGGTAGCTCTTCGCCGCGCACGACGGGGATCGCGTAGGCCTCGTCCAGTCGTTCGAGATCGACCTTCTCCGTGCCGCCGCAGAAGACGGCACCGACTATCTCGTCGCCGTCCCGGCGGAGCTCGGAGAGCGCCGTCCGGACAGCCGAGGGATGGTGCTCCCCGTCGACGAGCACGAGAACCCTCACCGGCCCGCGCCCGGACTGCTGAAGTACTGCACGGGACCCAGCCAGTTCTCGTCTGCGAGCCACTGCTCCTCGAAGCGCCGGCCGGTGTATCGGCCGATGACGTCGCGCCAGAAGGCCTGGGCTCCCGTGTTGACGTCCGACTCGGCGACCTGCCACGTGCCTGGGAACCGATCGAAGAGCGTCGTCGCGACGTGCTCCCCGACACCGAGCCGGCGGTATTTGCGCATCACGAAGAACTCGCCCATGTGCCACACGGTTTCGTCGGGGTCTCGGAACGATGGGATCGGTAGCACCAGCGCGAAGCCCGCGAGCGAACCACTCATGCGCACGAGGTATTCGTAGCGTTCCTCGTTGGCGTAATACAGGTCCCAGTCGATGTTGTGGAACCGGCCGTCCGGCCGGACGTCGCCGTGCTGGGGGTCGCCGCGAGCCATCTCGCTGAAGTCGTACTGGTAAAGCTGCGCCAGGCTCTCGAGGACGGGACGGTCCGCGTCGCTCGCCTCGACGAGCTCAATCTGTGTCGTCCTGTTCCCCTGTCGGCGTCCGCCCGTCACTCGTTCTCCTCCATCGCAGGTACGCGGTCTGTAGCTCGCTCAGATCGCCGTCCAGCACCTTGTCCACGCTCGACGTCTCGAACCCCGACCGGTGGTCCTTCACCATCTGGTACGGATGCTGGACGTAGCTGCGGATCTGGGAACCGAAGTCGATCGCCCGTTGCACGCCGCGCAGCTCGGCCAGCTCCTTCTCCCGCTCTTGGCGCTGCAGCTCGGCGAGACGAGACTTCAGATGCTTCATCGCGACTGTGCGGTTCTGCAACTGCGAGCGCTCCGACTGGACGGACGCCGTGATCCCGGTGGGGATGTGCGTGATGCGCACGGCCGAGTCCGTCGTGTTCACGTATTGCCCGCCCGGGCCCCCCGCGCGGAAGGTGTCGATGCGGAGATCGTCGGGGTCGATCTCGACCTCGAGCTCGTCGCCGAGATCCGGGATCACGTCCACGGAAGCGAAACTCGTGTGGCGGCGGTGGGCGGCATCGAACGGAGAGAGCCGGACGAGCCGGTGGACGCCGTGCTCCGATCCCAGCCATGCGTACGCATGGGGCCCACGGAACTCGAGCGTGGCCGACTTCACGCCGGCCTCTTCGCCGGCCAGCGCTTCGCGCACCGTCACGCTGAATCCTTCCCGCTCCGCCCAACGCAGGTACATGCGCAGGAGCATCTCGGCCCAATCCTGCGCATCGGTCCCGCCGGCTCCGGGGTGGATGCTCACTATGGCGTCGTAGTCGTCGAGGTCGCCGGAGAAGAGCGTCTCCGTCTCGAAGACGGCGAGCTCGGCGTGCAGTCGGTCGAGCCCGGCGACGACCTCGGCCCCCAGCTCGGGGTCGGAGTGCTCGACCGCGAGCTCGTTGGCGGCGAGGGCGTCGCTCAGCGTCTGCTCGAGGGAACGGAACCTGTCAACGGCAGCTTCCGCGCGAGAGAGCGCGCGCGTCACTTTCTGAGCAGCTTCCGGATCGTTCCAAAGATCGGGCTTGGCGGCTTCGGTCCGAAGACGCGCGGCCTCTTGGTCGCGAGCCGGGATGTCAAAGGAACTCCCCGAGCTCGCGCAGCCGCTCGGAGAGCTCCTTCAGGACGGGCGATCGGTCTTCCATGACGGGCTATTCGCCGATGCCGTGGCAACGCTTGTACTTCTTGCCGGAACCGCACGGGCATGGATCGTTGCGTCCGACCTTGTCTCCTTCGCGGCGGATCGTTTCGTAGCTCGGACCATCGGCCTCCGGCGGGAGGGCTTGCGCCTGTGCCGGACCTCCACCACCGCCGCCGGCGGGAACCGCGGCCGGGACGGGCTGCGGTGCTGCGGCCGCGGCCTGCCGTCGTTCGGCGGCAGCGGCGTCCGACGTCTTGGCCGGCGCCGTGTACCGCAGGGGGGCCTGCCGGCGCGACCGCGGTCCTTCCTGCACGCCCGACACGTGGAAGATGTAGCGGCTGAAGTCCTCGCGGATCCGTCCGATCAAGCTCTGGAAGAGCTCGTACCCTTCGCGCTGGTACTCGACGAGCGGATCGCGCTGCGCCATGGCGCGCAGCCCGATGCCTTCCCGGAGATAGTCCATCTCGTAGAGGTGGTCGCGCCAGGCGGCATCGAGGACGTTCAACAGGACGAGCCGCTCGGCTTGGCGAAGTCCGTCGGTCCCAAGCTC
>JBOGXL010000493.1:0-3735 GCA_050694575.1 Actinomycetota bacterium
TTCACGGCGCACCGAAGTGATAACCCACAACGTCGTGGGGTCGCTGCGCGGATCGTCCGACGACTGGGTGATCATCGGCTCCCACCACGACGGGCCGTGGGTCTCGGCCGTCGAGGACTCATCGGGGATCGCTCTCGTTCTCGCCCAGGCCGAGTACTGGTCCGCGGTGCCGGCCGAGGATCGTCCGCACAATCTGCGGTTCCTGATGACCTCGGGGCACATGACGCACGGCGCGGGCACGGCCGCGTTCATCGCCGGCCACGGCGACCTCCTCCCGAGCGTCGTTCTCGAGGTCCACCTGGAGCACACCGCCCGCGAGTGCCGTGGCGAGAACGGCAAGCTCGTCCCCACCGAGGATCCCGAGGTCCGCTGGTGGTTCACCTCGCGCAATCCCACGCTCGTCGATGCCGTCGAAGACGCCGTGCACGCAGAAGACCTCGGACGATCGCTCATCGTCCCGCCGGATGTCTTCGGCCCCCACCCGACCACCGACGGTGGCTTCTTTCACCTGGAGGGCGTCCCGCTGGTGAACTTCCTGACGGCACCGATGTACCTCTTCGACTCGCAGGACACCATCGACAAGATCCACGAGGCGAGCCTCGAACCTGTGACGCGTGCCGCCGTGCGCATCATCGCCTCGACCCGAGGCGTATCGGCCGGCGCGATGCGTGACGGAGTCGAGCGCGATAGAACTAACGCATGAAGCTGCCCGACGAGATCTCGCAGACGCCGTATGAGGTCGTCGCGTATCGCGTCCATCACTTCCACGTCGACGACGAGAAGGACGAAGCCCACCCGGGGACCGTCCTCATCGAGATCGGAGCGCGCCTGGCCGACACGGAGGCCGAGATCGTCGTCCCCCTCGAGCTCACCGTCGAGATGGTCGTCGGTCTGGCCGACGAGCTCGTCCATCAATACCGTTGTCTCGCGTACGGGATCCCCGACGAGGAGCCAACCGAAGAGTCGTAACCGACGCACCGACCGCCGCCGCCTCGGAGGAGAGTGCCGCCATGGGAACGCTTCATCGGTATCTGGTCACCGAGGTCGAAGAGGACTACGTCGATGGCCTGATCAGCCGGCGCGAGGCGTTGAGGCGCTTCGGCCTCCTCGGCGTAGGCGTCGCCGCCGCCACGTCGATCCTTGCCGCATGTGCGCGGGACGACGACACCGAAGCGCGGACATCGCCGGCGGCCACAACACGGTCCCCAGCAACAAGCGCCAAGCCGACCGAGGCCATCGAGTTCGACGGCCCGGACGGACGGGCCTTGCTCGGCGCGTGGGCGGCGGCCGACGAAGCAAAAGGCGGCATCCTCGTCGTCCACGAGAACCGCGGCCTCACCGACCACATCCGCTCGGTAGCCGGACGCTACGCGGGGGCCGGGTATTCCGCCCTCGCCATCGACCTGCTGTCCGAGGAGGGAGGCACGGCCGAGGTCGGAGGCGATGCCGAAGCCATGGCCGCGCTCGACAAGGTGTCCGACGAACGGTTCATCGCGGACATGAAAGCCGGTGTCGACGAGATCGAACGACGGCTACCCGACCTCAAGCTCGCTGCGACGGGGTTCTGCTTCGGTGGCGCGATGGTGTGGATGCTCCTGGATGCGGGTGAGCCACGGCTGGCCGCGGCCGCGCCCTTCTACGGAACCGTTCCCGACGATCCCGATTTCTCCGGGTCGGAAGCCGCCGTCCTCGGTGTGTATGCCGAGCTCGACTCGCGCGTGAACGCGACCCGCGAGGCCGCCGAAGCCGCGCTGCAGGAGGCGGGGTTGACGCACCGGATCGTCACGTTCCCGGATGCCGACCACGCGTTCTTCAACGGCACGGGGATGCGTTACAACGCCGAGGCGGCCGCAGATGCGTGGGAGCGGGTCTTGGAGTGGTTCGAGAAGTACGTCGACTAAAGCTCGAACCAGACTTCGGTTCCGTCCCCGAGGTTGACGCCCCACCGCTTCGAGCAGCACTCGACGATGCGCAGACCCAGCCCGCCTTCGTCCAGCGGTCGCCTGGGAACCAGCCTGGGATCGAAGCCGCGTCCGGGGTCCACGACGCGGCCGCGAGCCCCTCCCGCGCCGGCCTCGAGCTCGATCTCGACCTTGGCCAGACGGCTTATGCCGCCGTGGCGGATCGAGTTCGTCACGAGCTCGCTCAGGATCACGGCCAGCCGGTCGGTCATCTCCACGCCGCAGACGTCCTCGAACCCGCGCACGGCGCGGCGTACCACGGCCAGGGACGAGGGCTGCGCCGGGACCGAAAGACGGATCTCGTGTGTCCGTTCAGCTGTACCCAACACGGCCAACACCCCCACGTCACTCTCGATGGGGGTGTACCCAGCGAATGCCTCGGCCGAACCTACTCGGAGCTGATGGCCGGTTTGCCGACGGGGACCCGTCCGATGACGAGCGATTCCAGGAGCTGCTGAGAGGCTCCCGCGATGTCGTCCACGGCTTGCGTGAACGCCGCTTCGTTCGCGCTCGACGGCACGCGGTAGCCGCTGATCTTCCTGACGAACTGCAGAGCGGCTTCGCGCACCTCGGTTTCACCGGCCTGGTCCGTCCCTTCTCGCAAGCGCTTGATGCTTCGGCACATGCCGGGGATGGTACCCCGCTCAGCGCAGGAACGCCTCGAGAGGGTGTGCCCGCTCGTATCCCTTGCGGTGGATGTCCGCTATAGCCGAGGCGACCTCGACGCGTTGGACGGCCTGCGGCTCCCGACAGTAGACGAACGCCGCGGCGCAGTAGTCGTCGATGCGTTCGTGGATCCCGAAGGCTCCGCCGTCGTCCAAGCGCCGCCATCCGCGGCCGGCCACGGGATGGGTAGCCGCGAAGGATTCGAAAGCGGGCCCGGGAACCAACGCCGCCCCGATCTGTTGGATGGTGACTCGGAGATCCTTCCGGAACATGACCGGGTCGGGGACGTGCCAGCGGTAGAAGCCGACGAAGTCCGGAAGCGAGCGGCCTTTCGGGCCGATGCTCAGCGGGGCTCCGGCGAAAGGAGCGTCGTGGGGGCCGAGCCCCCAGGCCGATCCAACGTAGTCCTCTAAGCCGGTGCCGCAGATCGTCGGGAACTCCTCATCGCCGTCCCGATAGATCTTCAGCTCGCCTTCTCCGTACCAGATGCCTTCGTCGTCCACGACGCGGACACCGATGACGCACCCGAGGAAGCGTCCCGGCCCCCGTAGTCCCTCGCTGATGATGAAGTCCTGCCCCATCGTCGTGGGGTTCTCGCGCCGGAAGGACACGTGGAGGTACGACGGCTCTACGTCCTCGAGGGTGAAATCGATCTGGTAGTAGAGATCCATCGGACGCTCGGACCCATTCGTGAGCTCGATCCGGATCCGCTCCACGATCGGGATCGGGACGTAGGAGTTGAAGCCGCGGCCTTCCTGTGCCGCAACGAGGGCCGAGGAGAACGCGACGGGACGTCCGTGGGGAAGACCGAAGAAGTCGAGACACGGAACGGAAACGCTGGGCTCGTCTGCGCCGTCGTGAAAAACCTCCATCCACATCGCGCGCATCGTCTCCGGAGGCGTGGGAGGAAAGGTCACCCAGATGTGGCGGATCACGCCTGGGCCGGCGATGTCGGCGAGCGTCACCTTCTCGTTCGGCGCGAGGCGCTTCGATGGCGCGGCCTTGCGGCCGCCTGCAGCTCGGCCGCCGGCGCCGCGCTCACCCGTCGGGTTCTCGAACGTGACGGCTCGCGAGTCGAGGTTCGGATCGATGTGCGACGGATCCATCC
>JBOGXL010000494.1:0-5406 GCA_050694575.1 Actinomycetota bacterium
CTGTACAGGCTCCCCGAGCGCGTGAGGAAGGTGCCGAGGATCGCCAACAGGAAGGCGAGGGCGGCGAGGGACGCGTTCCACGTCCGCAGCAGGCCCCGCCGCTCCTCCACCTGCTGGGAGTGGAGCAACGCCGTGAGCGCGAGGAAGGAGAGCAGGGGCGCGTTCTCCACCGGGTCCCACCCCCAGACGCCGCCCCAGCCGAGCTCGGTGTAGGCCCAAGCACCTCCGACGACGAGCGAGGAGCCGAGCGTCAGCCAGGAGAAGAGCGTCCATCGCCTGGCGCGGGTCACCCACGGCGTTCGGGTGATCACGCCGGCGAGGGCCCAGCCGAAGACGACGGTCGTCCCCGTCCAGCCGAGGTACAGAAGCAGCGGGTGCGCGGCCATCCCCCAGGAGTGCAGAAGCGGGTTCAGCCCGCGGCCATCGGCCGGAACCACCTCTGAGGCAGCGAAGGGGTTGGCCGCAAGCCCGGTCAACAGGATGAAGAACGCCGTTGTGACTTGTACGGTGGCGAGAACGATGCCACCGGCCCGGCCGCGGGCTCGCTTCGCTACGGCCGCGCCGTAGCCGGCCAGCATCGCGGACCACAGGAGCAGCGAACCCGCCATTCCGCCCCACAATCCGGCGAAAGTGTAGAGAAGGCTCGTACGGGTCGTCGTCTGCTGGGCGACGTAGGCGATGGAGAAGTCCCGCCGAAACAAGGCAACCCACAGAAGGGCGAGGGCCAGCAGAACTGCAAGAAACGACGCGACCGCGGCGCGGCGCGCGCTGGAAGCAAGGGCCGGATCCTCCTCTCGGAGCGACAGGACCGCCGAGAACAGGGCGAATCCGGCCGCAACGATAATGAGACCCCGACCGACCATTCGTCAGGCCGGTCCCAGACCCACGAAGGCCTTCACGCGGGCATTCTACGACTGTGCGTAGTAGCCTGCCCAAAAGGCACCAACGGTACACTCGCGGCGAGGTGGACATGAACAGCAACCCGCATCTCGGTGAGCTCGAGCTGGCAATCATGGCGCACGTATGGAAGCGGGGCGGTGAGGTGACCGTACCGGATGTACATCGCCATCTCCAGCGAAACCGACATCTCGCTTACACCACCGTGATGACCGTGATGAGTCGTCTGCACTCCAAGGGCGTACTCGAGCGGTGCGAGGATAGCCGTCCGTACCGCTACCGTGCGGCGGTGTCTCGGGAAGACTACTCGGCGGGTCTCATGCTGGGAGTGCTCGAGGAGTTCGGAGACCGTCCGGCCGTGCTGGCTCGTTTCGTCGAGCGGATCGGCCCGCGGGACGCCGAGATCCTTCGCAAGCTCGCGGCGAAGGCTCGGCGCCGATGACGCTCGCGGCGCTCGCGCTCGCCTGGATCGGGCTCGCGATTCTCGTCCGCCCGCCGCGGACGTTCCTCGGACGGCTCGAGCCACGCACCCAGGCCGTGGCCGCCCTGACCGCAACGCTCGGACTCGCGCTGATTCCCATCTCCTTCTCCCTCGCCGCTCTCTACGCGGCGTTGTCGGCGTCGGGCGGTGTGGGTCTACAGGCCTGCGGCCGGCTCGTCTGGGCGATCCTCACCGATCCGATCGCTCGTCCCGATCTGTCGCTTGCGCTTGGAGTCGTTGCCGCGACTCCGCTCGCCGTGGCCAGGGGGGTCGCGTCCTCGTGGCGTTCGCAGTCGGCTTCCCGCGCCCTGGCGCAGCGAGGGCACGGCCCGGTCCTCGTGATCGCGACCTTGCGGCCGGTGGCGTTCACCGTTGGCCTTCTGCGTCCCCGCGTCGTCGTCTCGCGCGGACTGATGTCCCGCACTCGATCGGAGTTTCGCGGTGTCGTCCTCGCTCACGAAGAGGCGCACCGTCGCGGTCGGCACCCATTGCTGCTCTTCATCGGCGAGTCGGCGGCCAAGGCGTTGCCCCTTGCGCCTCTGCGCTGGGGCGCTGACACGTTGCGCTTCGCCCTTGAGTCGCTGGCCGATGACCGTGCGGTGCGTCATACGGGCAGCCGTGAGCTCGTCGCCGAGACCGTGGCGAGCGTAGCGCTGGCTTCTGTGGGCGGCACGGCGGGTTTTGAAGGGGACGAGGTGCGCCGCGTTCGTCGCCTGCTCGCCTCAGATCAACCGGCGCCGCTCCGTGGGCTCCTTGTCGTAGCCGGCCTGTTCGCCGTGCTGGCGTTCGCCGGCGGACACACCGCGCACTGCGCCACCGAGGGTGCCCAGATCTTGGCTACGAGTCAGTGCCGACTGCACTGACTCGTAGACGTCGCGGTGACGGTGACGGTGACGGTTACGCGTCTTCGGCCGAGGCGCGTTGCGTCACCGGCGGATCGGCTGGCCTCGGTTCGGCAGCGCGCGCCGGTTCGTCGGACGACACGTCCAGGGGCTGAAGGCGGGCCAGCTCGCTGGAGAGCACCGATTCCTCAGCGCGCGCTCGTTCGAGCCTCTCCCTCAGCTCGGTCACACGGTGTTTCGTCACTGTTGGCTGCGGCAGCTCCGCGTCGTTTGATGGTTCCGCCGATCCCCTTCCGCGCATGCCGAGCATCATGAGAACCATCGACAGCGGACATACGAGCACCACGAGGCTCGGAAGGACCGAGCGGATCAGGTCGGGACGCACGGCCCACACGGCGACGGCCGCGACACCCAATCCGGTCAGAACCTTCCAGTTGAGGCAACAACGCAACATGCTCTTCATGCGGTTCCCTTCTCTCGTACCCCGGACGTTTCAGTCTGGGAGGACCGGCCACTTCTTTTCAACTACGCGATGTAGTATAGGCGGGCCGGCAGACAACGCACGTCCGATCCGAGCAATCACTACGTAGCGTAGTGTCCCCAGATAGCAAAGCGGGGAGGCCTGCCTACGGACGTCTATCGCCTCGTCAACCGTGACGTAGTCGCGAAGATCCCGAGCGGGGACTTCGGGATCCTGCACTGACCGCAAACCTGCCGCTCGGTCCGGTCCGGGACTTCTATCCTGCTCCGTACCGTGCTCGTGGCGGAAGAACGAGGTTCGGGGAGCTCGCTGCTCAATCCGCCCTGACCCCCGCCTCTATACCCGCCTCGGGTAGCTCGAAGTAACGTTCGATCACGCGCCGGACGATCGGCGCGGCGATCTGCGATCCGGTACCGGCCTCCTCGACCAGCGCGACGACAACGATCTCCTCCCCCTTCGACTTGGCGATCGCCGCGAACCAAGAGAAGGGCTGCTTCGGCTGCATCTGCGCGGTCCCGGTCTTCCCGGCTACCTTCACTTCCTCGAGCGGGAATCCGGAGAAGGCGTCGGCGGCCGTCCCTTGGCCGCGCACCGTGTCCGTCATGGCGTCCTCGAGGAACGACAAGGCGTCGACCTCGACGTCGACGCGCCCGAGGAGCTTCGGCTTTGCCGATCTCGGCGCGACACCCGAACGGCATGCATCGTCGACGACCGTTTGCCGGGAGACGTTGAGCTGAGCCAGGCACTTCATCACATGCGGTCGGTAGAGTCTTCCGCCGTTGGCGATGGCCGCGTACGCCTGGGCGACCTGGAGGGGAGTGGCCTGGAGGAACCCCTGGCCGATCGCGAGGTTGGCCGCATCCCCCGGGAACCAGCGCCGGTCGAAGGTCTGGGCGTAGGAGAAGCGGTTCCACTTCCACTCGGCGTCGGGGACGAGACCGCCGAGCTCGCCGAGCAAGTCGATCCCCGTCGACCGACCGAACCCGAAACGACGCGCGACGTCTTGATGGCGCTCTCCGAGCTCACGCCGTTTCGCGTTCAGCTCGACGCCGAGCGTGTAGTAGACGATGTCGCAGGACTCCGCCAGCGAACGCGAGAGCCCCATCTTCCCTTGTCCACTGGGGTTCCAGTTCCTGAATACACGCGTCCCGATCTTCAGGGAGCCCGGACAATCGAAGGTGCGGCTGGGGAGACCGGGATCGATACTCCAAGCCGCCGCCGCCGTGATGGGCTTGAAGGTCGAGCCTGGGGGCGCGGCTTCCGCGATCGCGCGGTTCAGGAAGGGCATGTGCGCATCGGGAGCATTCAGCTTGGCGAGCTCTGCTCGCGGCGCGGGGCCGACGAAGGTATTCGGATCGAAATCGGGATTCGAGGCCAGCGCGAGCACCTCACCGTTGCGGGGATCCAGGGCGACCACGGCCCCCGCCGGGGCGCGGAACTTGTCACCGGAGTCGGGGTCGGTCAGCCGGCGCGCCGTTGAGACACCTTGTTCGAGAGCGTCCTCGGCGGCCGCCTGGAGCTCCGCGTCGATCGTGAGGATGGCGTCCCAGCCGCGCTCCGGGGCCTGGTAGCCGAAGTCCTGAACGCGTTCACCTCGCACGTCGACGGCGATCTTCCGGACGCCCGGCTTGCCGGCCAGCCATTCTTCGTAAACGCGCTCGACGCCGACCTTTCCGATGAGATCTCCCAGCCGGTAGTCCCTAAACGATGCTCCCTCTTCCTCCGCCCTTGCTCTACGTTCTCCCTGTTTCTCGAGCTCTTCTTCGCTGATCTCGCCGATGTACCCAATCACGTGAGGGGCAAGGCCGCCGCTCGGGTATTCGCGAACGGGGATCTCGAGGTGTGTCACACCAGGGAACTCCTCGGGGTGCTCCTCGAGGGCGATGACGGTGTCCCTGTCGACGTCGAGAGCGATGGGCCGAGGCGTGTGCGGACCGATGCGTGGGTCGTCGACGATCTCGCGGACCTCAGAGGCCTTGATGCGCAGCGCGCGCGCGAGGTCGCGGACGAGCCGACCCTTGCGTTCGGGCGGTACGCGCGAGACGTCCAGTGCAACGGTGAGAGCCGTTCGGTTTCGGGCCATCGTCCGTCCTCGGCGATCGAAGATGAAACCGCGCGGCGCCTGCTCGTAGACGAACCGGATCGACGTTCGTTCGGCGAGCGCCTGTGCCTCGTCGCCGGTGAGGACCTGCAAGTACCAGAGTCGGCCGGCCAGCGTAGCCAGCAGGGCCAGCACAAGCAGGTTGATCACTGCCAGCCGAAGGGGAGAGACATTCTGGTTCATTGCCGGTTTCGATTCACGGCCGCGAGCGCTTCCATCCCTGTGGCTGTTACGCTACTACGTTGTGTCGTATGACACGATCGGCCGATCGCCTCGCACGTAGGTAGGGAGGCTCTCGGTCCGCGAAGGACGTGAGCACTAGTGCCTTGGATGATGCCCGGCTGGATGGCGGGATGGGTGGTCTTGGTGTGGCTGTTCGTCGTGGTCGTGATCGTCCTCGTCGTCGTACTCGTCGCCCGAGCGTTATCGGATGGCGGCCCGCCCGGGCCACGCGGTTCCAATCGACGCGCCCTCGATATCCTCGAGGAGCGATACGCGCGGGGAGACATCGACCGCGACGATTTCGACGATCGGCGCCGGGCCCTCGGCGGCTGATGCCGTCGGCCGACTCCCTCGTGAGCCGCCGCGCTGGCCGGCTCTTCCT
>JBOGXL010000495.1:0-2797 GCA_050694575.1 Actinomycetota bacterium
CGTCGTCGTCCGCGCTGAAATCCTCGCTCGCGCCTTCCGGAGCGTGCTCGAGATGCCAAGCAACAGACCGGCGCAGCGTTTCCGTCGGATCTGTGTCCTGCCAGCCGAGTACGCGCCGCGCCTTCCCAGAGTCGACGAGCAGATGCTGCGGAAGTGCAGCCGTCAGCCCGAGGTCTTCGGGCAGCTTGTCGCAGGCGACCCGGGTCAGCTCGGCGTCGGAGCCGGCCGCATCCAGGATCATCCGCGCCCACTGCCCCATGGGGTACGTCCGTGACTCGCCGAGGTTGAAGATCTCGCCTGCGGCGTCGGCCTCCAGGGCCAGACGCATCCCGCGCGCGACGTCGCCGACGTAACCCTTCGTCGCCAGCCACGAGCCCGGCCCGACGGGGATCTGCTTCCTCCCGGCCCGCACGCGCCGAAGGACGAACTCCTCGCGGCGCTGGCCGTCGTGCTCCCCGTACACCATGGGGAGCCTGAGCACGGTTGCGCCTGCGGCCAGGTACACCTCTTCCACGTCGAGCTTCTCGTAGTCCTCGAACCTCGGATCCCCCTGTCCCCGGTACGGATATCGCTCGTCGCGGACGGCCGACGTCTCGTCGATGGGCACGGGTTCGGCCGCCTCGTTGCGCATCACGTAGGTGTAGGCGCGGTAGACGTCCATCGAGGACGTGACGGCTAGGCGGATCCCGGTCGGGAGCGCCTCGAGTGCGGTCTCGGCGTCCTGGCGCGACAGGGCGACGTTGTCGACCACGGCTTCGGGCCGGAAGGATGCGATGTCGCCTCCCACCGAGGCTAGGTCCTTCCTGTCGACGTGGATGTGCTCACCGGCCGGGAGACCGTCCGACTCGTGCTCGCCGCGGTGCACGTAGCAGACCTCGTGCCCGGCTCCCACCAGCTCGGCGGCGAGCACTCGGCCGATGAACACCGTTCCACCAATGAGCAGGACGCGCATCTACCGCAGTGCCGGAAAGACATTGGACCCCAGCAGCTCGATGGTCGCGAGCTGAAGGTTCTGTGGCATGCCGGGAAAGTCCGACCGGCAGATGAAGTGGACGTCCGGGCCTATGCCGTCCCGGAACTTCGCGATCCCGGCGGCGACCTCATCGGGCCGTCCGCAGATGATCGTCTGGCGGAGCTGTTGCTCCGTCGCCGCATCGAGCGGCGGCGGGCTTCCGGGAGTACTCGAGCTGCGCGCCGCGCCCATGTCCGGGTACTTCCACCGCAGGTAGTGGTAGTAGGGCTTGACGGTTTCCCACGGGTCGCCCTCCTCGGACACGAAGACCGGGACGTGCAGGGCGAACGTGAAGTTGGATGCGTCGCGCCCGGCCTTGGCCAGTGCACCGAGCGCGAGATCGCGAGCCTGGGCGAAGGCCTCGATCCCGGATGTGCCCGTGGACGAGCCGAGGAATCCGTCCGCGATACGTCCGGCGCGACGGATGGCGGCCGCTGCGAAGCCACCCAGCCAGATGGGGATCGGACGTGCCGGCTTCGGCGTGACGTTCAGGTCACGGCCTTTGTAGACGAACGTCCCCGGCCCCCACGCGCCGCGCAGGACGGCAACGGTTTCGCGCACCCGAGAAGCACGTTCGCCGAGATCGACACCGAAGACGTCGAACTCCTCCGGGCGCCAGCCGGCCCCCAGGCCGAGGACGAGCCGTCCACGGGAGATGAGATCGACCGTCGCTGCGTCCTCCGCGATCCGGATCGGATCGTGCAGCGGTGCGAGGAGTACGCCCGTCCCGATCTCCACGCGTTCGGTGGCTTGGGCGATAGCGGCGAGCGTTACGAGGAGCGACGGCGTGTAGCCGTCGTCGACGAAGTGATGCTCGGAGACCCATACGGAGTCGAAGCCGCTGCGTTCGGCGACGACGCACCGTTCGACGGCGTGTGCGTAGAGGTCTGAATCGGAGCGGGTGTCATCGGGAGGGTGCTGGGCCGTGACGAGTCCATATCCGAGGCGCATCGCCCGAGTGTAGTAACGCTCCGGCGATGCGCGACGTGGCGGCGTTGCTACATGGTGGCCGACACCTGGCGATCCGATCGGATGGCCATGTCGGCGAGGAGCTCCAGCTGTCGAAGCTCGCTGGGACGGAACCGCATGCCCGCCCACCGGCCGATCAAGACGAAGTCGAAAGCGGTGGCCAGCGGAGCCGCGGCCAACTCGAAGCGGTGCATCCGCCAGTTCATCGGCGCCCATTCCCCGAGGGGCAATCGCCGAGCCTTGGTGAGCGGCAGCCACGGTGTGTCCATCAGGCCCGGGCTGGGCGCCTCGGACGACGCCGCACCGACCTGCGCGCCGTCGGCTTCGACGCTCAAGGCAAGCGCCCAGGCCGCTCCGAGGGCATCCGGAAGCCCCTCGACGAGCGTGAGCAGCGGGCTGCCGACTCCGCGGGCCAGGCGGTCGGCGAGGACGAGCCCGCCCAGGGGATCGGGCACCCGCGCGATGCGGCGGACGGTCTCGACCATCACGCTGGGTGCCCGCTGCGCAGCCTCGCGCAGCTTCTCCGGGCTCAGCCCCTCGCCCTCCACACAGATCTCGTCGATCGCTTGGAAGCTGTCCCTGTCGATGACGCGCAAGGAGACGATGTCGGCCGGCAGGCGGCCGAGCTCGGACGCGAGCTGGCCGAGGCTGCCCGGACGGTCCGGCAACGACACCCGCAGCACGTAGAGCACGCTGACCTCCTCGATCGGCTGCCCCACAGTAGGCCGCCGGATGTTTCGGTCAGGTCAACGGCGGTTTCGATCTGGTGGCGATCCGTCAGGCGGGCTCGAGGATCACCAGGGGGATGTCGCGGGT
>JBOGXL010000496.1:0-2131 GCA_050694575.1 Actinomycetota bacterium
TGCCCGAGGAGTTCAGCACGGCGTTTCGGCTCTACCGCTGGCAGTTCGACCGCGAGCCGCCCGCTCGGAACGTCTATGGGTTGATCCTCGCTCCGATCTCGAACATGTACAACGGTTTGCACCTCGCCGGACCGGTCCTTACCCCAGAAACGTTCCGCACGGGCATGTACGGCCAGCCCATCCTGGGGCGTGGCGGGATCACGACGGTCGCACAGTCCTACGGCGACAAGGGCCTGTGGCCGTGGAAGGAGGACCCGGTCTCCTTCGACGACGTCACCGAGATCTGGTGGGATCGCAACGCTTCGGGCGAAGACGAACGCGGGGCCGAGGGAAGAGGCCTCTACCGCTACGTCGACGGGGGAAAGCGATATATGCCCGGCGAGCACCCGCAGACCGATCCCAAGGCGTTCGTTACGGCCGGAACAGTGACGATCTACGCGAAGCCGCCTCCGCAGGACCAGTGGCCGTGCTACCCATCGCCGGCGACGAAGAAGATGGACCGCTGCTGAGCTGAGGTCTACGAGGGGATCTCGTCTAGATAGACGAGATCCCCTCCCTCCACCTTGCTGAGGCTTCTCGCCACGGCGAGAAGCCTCGACGGCGCCAGCGTTCCGTGCACGCGCACGAAGTGTCCACCCTCGAGCAGGATGCGGACCTCGCTCGTGCGCAACCCGTAGGCGAGCTCGCCACGACCGAGATCGCCGGCGGCCACCTTCCGTGCGTTGGGATCCGCCTGGAAGGGGGCCCGGCCCCCGAGCGTCGCTCCCTGCTCGACGACTATGACGTCGCGACCGCGCGTCCAGACGTCGGAGACGAACGTGACGATGCCCGGCCGCTGCGTCGGATCCTCGAACCCGGCCTGCGGCGGGATGACGGCGTAGCGCCCGAAGTGGTCGAAACCGCGCGGGTCGTCACGGGCCTCCCAGAAGTCTCCGGGTGGACGGCTGTCGGGGTCGACGCGGAGGACCGAGCCGCCGCCCTGACGCACCTCGAGGGTAGGCGCGCCCACCCGGAACGATCGATCGGCCAGCTGCGGATCCTCGTCCACCACGACGGCGATGCTCCGCGTCAGGAGCTTCCCGTCCACGAACATCGCGACCTCGAGCGGGAGCCCGGCGGCGTCGAAGCACGTGTCGGTGTACTCGTCGGGCTCCTTCTCGCCGAGGCGCGAGAGGGTGCCGGATCCTCCTTCGGCCCCCCTGCGGTATACGCGGCAGATGCGGCCGCCGACACGTCTGTGTTCGCGAGCGTCTGCGTAGCCGGCGCGCTCGGCCTCGGCGAGGTTGGCGTCGATGCGGAAGTCCTGCGGCGCGGGAGCCGGCGGCACGGCGAAGACCGCGCGTCCGGTGTTGATCCGGGCGAAGGCATGGACGGTCGTGCTCGTCCGGCGCCGGCCCGGCGGCGCTCCCGTCCACGACTCGACGCGAGCCTCGAAAGCACGCCTGACCCAGACCTTCTCCGTCGAGACGACGAGCTCGTCCCCCGCTCGGCTCTCGACCCGATAGACGAGGCGGTACTCCGACGGGATGCGCGAGGCCACGCGGATGCGCCCCTCGACGATCTCCTCGGAGCCGGCGCGCACGTCGGGACCCGGCCACAGCACGTACGCGATGATCGCGCCGAGAGCCAGTACGCCGAGCGCGATGAGCGGCCGGCGTCGTCTCCTCGCCCGCCAGCGGACACGTCGGTACAGCGAACCGGACGGGCTCACGCTGCGCCGCCGCGCGCTAACTGCGCTTGATCTCCTTCCACGGGATCCCGCGGTCGACCTCGGGCTCACGCGGCAGACCAAGGATGCGCTCGCCCATCTGCGTGCGCAGGATCTCCGACGTCCCGCCCTCGATGGAGTTCGCACGTGCCCTCAAGAACGCGTGTGCGCGGTTCTCGGCCGCCGTGTCGCCCCGCTCCCACGCGATCGACGCGAGACCGTTGGCGTTCAGGACACCGTTCGCGCGCCACTTGTTGAACTCGGCGTTGTACACCTTCGTTACCGCGCCCTCTGGGCCCGGCTGCTCGCCGCGCATCCGTGCGGCGTTCGCGCGGAACTGCGTGATCTCCTTGACCTCTTTCTCGATGTAGGACTGGGCGATGAACTGCCGGTTCAACAGGTCGGTCTTGTCGGGGATGGAGT
>JBOGXL010000497.1:0-1579 GCA_050694575.1 Actinomycetota bacterium
TCGCCGCCGTCCTGCACGGTGGTGCTGGCCACGAAGCTGAACGAGATCCACCAGTGCGGGATCCCGGTGATCCGTGGACGCCACCCGCTGGCGATGACGAGCAGGACGATCACGACGACCCGCCGCGCGAGGTCGAACCGGTCGGTCGGAACGATGCAGAACACGCTGACCTTGCCGGCCAGCCCGCTACATCGTGGGGGGTCCAGAAACGTCGGTATCGGCGCGAAGAGTGTGGAAGCCTCCGAGACCGACAGCGTCACGGCGGTACCCAAGGCGAAGATCGATCGCGACAAGCCGTACACGTTCGTCCACGGGTTTCGCTGCGCAAGTCCCGCGACCCAACGGCTGATCCGCTTCATCAGACGTCCGACCGGCATTCGACATCGGCGATGAGGAACCGCGTCGCCGGTTGCTCACGCTTCCGTCCCCAGGGTTCGGGACCCGGATAGACGATGCCTATCCGGCCGCAGAAGGCCGGTGTTCGCCGTGCCGGATTGACCGCCTGCGGGATCCGCCGGCCGGTGTCGTCCAGCGGACGAAGGCACACGAGCGGAGAGCCGTTACAGCCGGGCCAGTCGTCCCGGCCCGGGAGTCGCGCAGCGATCATCTGCACCTCGACGTTCTGCGCGATGGCGACCTTGTGGAACCCGAACCCGTTCTCTGGTCTGGCCAAAGGACCGCGGTCGGCCCAGACCCAGCGTCCCGACCGCTGGACGGCCACGCGCGGCTCGAATGCCGGAGGATCGCGCGTGAACAGCGGCCATCCCTCCGGGAAGACTTGGCGCACGTGACGAGCGACACCGCGCGGGACGTATCCGGCCGTCGCCGGCAAGAACGTCCCGAGCACGAGCGCGACGAGTGCGGCCCCCAGCGCAAACACGCCCGCGGCGAACAACACGAGCCTCGGCCTCACGAAGCGCCGAGGCTCTTGACGAGATCGACGAGGTAGGCGCGGAACTCGTCTCCGACGTCGGGATGGTCGAGAGCGAGCTCCACCGTCGCGCGCAGGAATCCCAAAGGACGCCCGACGTCGTGCCGCACACCCCGGTGGATGAACGCGTAGCCGTCCTTCTCCCGGGCGACGGCCGCGACGGCGTCGGTGAGCTGGATCTCCCCGCCTGCCCCTGGGGCGGTCCGGTCGAGCGCTTCGAAGACGTCGGGAGTCAAGACGTAGCGGCCGATGGAGCCGAGGTTGGACGGCGCATCGGCCGCCGCCGGCTTCTCCACGAACCCTTTAATGCGGACGAGGTCGTTCCCGATAGGTTCGGGATCGACGACGCCGTAGTTCGAGATCTCGTCGGCCGGCATCTCCATCACCGCGATGACGGGGGACGTGAAGCGTTCGTATTGCCGGATCAGCGCGTCGATCAGCCCGGGGCCGCCGAAGAGCTCGTCGGGCAAAAGGACCGCGAACGGCTCGCTCCCAACGTGCTCCTTCGCGCAGCCCACGGCATGACCGAGCCCGAGCGGCTCGGTTTGCGTCGCGAAGGTGACGTTGGCCAGATCCTCGACGCGCCGGACGGTCTCGAGGAGGTCGTCCTTGCCCTTCGCCCGGAGCACCCGCTCGAGCTCGGGAGCC
>JBOGXL010000498.1:0-9559 GCA_050694575.1 Actinomycetota bacterium
GAGCAGTCTCGTGGCCACCACCGCCGACACGAACACGACGAGGAAGGTCAGCCCGTAGACGCCGACCACCCCGGCCAGCCAGCGCACACCGGGCACGGCGCCCTGCGCCGTGCCCGGTGTCCCCCACGGGTAACCACCGAACGGCCAGCGATCGCGAAGGAGCTCGGCTCCGGTCCAGATCCCGGCGACGAGCACCGGCGCGAGCCTGAGATCGCGGACCATCCGGGCCCCTATCGCCGCCACGCTCCAATACAGCGCCATGGTCACCGTCAGCGCCGTCCACGCCATCCAGCCGAACAGGAAGATCCACGACAGATGGATCGCGAAGTACGCCGCACCGAAGCCCAGGCCGTAGAGCCACGCCGTCCACACGCGCTCGGCCCGGAGCACGACGACGAGCACCGGGACGGGCGCCACCCAGGCGAGCAGCCCTATGCCGAACGGTTCCTGGGCCGCGAAGAGCAGAAGGGCGGAAAGGGCGACGGCGCCGAGGTCGATAAGGCGCGGCCGCGATAGTCTCACCGGTCCACCAGTATCATCGGGAATCCATGTCCAAGAAGAAACGCAAGCGTCACCGACGACCCGTCGCGCCGCCCGTCCACTCGGCTCCGGGCACGGTTCACGGACCGTCCGGCCCGCCGGCGGGCGACATCGCACCGTCCCGGCCTTTCACTCCCGAACCGCCTGCCGTCGGGCAACCGCTCGACGAGTCGCAGCCCGCCGTCGCATCCACACCCGTCCGTCCGCGCGAGGCAGCGCGCCGCAAGCCCGCGAAGCGGCGGCGTCGTCGAGGGAGTACGCGTACCTACCTGATCGTCGCCGGCATCATCCTGGCGATAGTGGCCGTCGTTGTCGGCCGCCAGGCCTTCAACAACCGCAGGGTCGCCAACCTCAACGAGCTGGCCCGCGCCGCCGGGTGCCAAGAGCTCCAGACCACCGAAACCAGCGGCGCACAACAGCACCTCGCCGAAGGTCAGACCACTACGTACGACAGCTCACCGCCGACACACGGTCGTCACGCGCCGAACGCTTTGCCCGATGGGATCTACGACGAGCCCTTCACCAACGTCCTGGGCGAGCGCTCGACGATCTATCAGGCCGTGCATTCGCTCGAGCACGGCTACGTCATCATCTGGCACGACGGGCTGAGCGAGGACCGGCAGAGGACGCTCGAGCGGCGGTACCGCGACGAGCGCAAGGTGATAGTGGTCCCCTATCCGCAGCTGAGCGGCGACACGCACATGGCGCTCACGGCGTGGGGCCGCAAGATGACCTGTGAGCGGGCGGGCACGGGCGTCATCGACGCGTTCGTCGATCTCCTCCGCGAGGCACGCTCGGCGCCGGAGCCGAGAGGACCGTAGCGAGCTAGTAGCCCATCGCCTGGAGCATGTCCCGGCCTTCTTCGGTCATGCGGTCGGGGCTCCAGGGGGGATCGAAGGTGAACTCGACGTCGACGTTCTCGACGCCTTCGACCGTGCCGACGGCCTCCTTGGCCTGGAACTCGATGAGGCCCGTGGCCGGGCAGCCCATAGACGTGAGCGTCATGCGCACCTTCACGTTGTGGTCGGAGATGTCGATGCCGTACACGAGGCCGAGGTTCACGACGTCGATGCCGATCTCGGGATCGGTGACGACCTTCAGGACCTCCCAGACCTCTTCCTCGCTGATCGTTTTTTGCGTCATGCCTTTTCGCGCCTCCGCTTCGCTTCGGCGTGGCCGAGGGCATCCCGCAACGCCATCCACGCCAGCAGCGCGCATTTCACGCGCACCGGGAACTTGGCCACGCCCTCGAGCGCCATCAGATCGCCGAGGTCTCCGCGCGGCTGCTCGCCGTGCATCATCAGCCGTATAGTCTCGGCGAGCTCGAGGGCATCGTCCACCGAACGACCCTGAACGGCCTCGGTCATCATCGAGGCCGACGCCTGGGAGATCGAGCAGCCTTTCCCATCGAAAGCCACGTCGGCCAGCTGACCGTCCTGGACGTCCACGGCCAGATGGAGCTCGTCCCCGCACAGCGGGTTGTCGTGCTTGACCGCGATGGACCCCTCGACCCCCCGGCGCTTGTTCCTCGGGCTCCGGTAATGGTCGAGGATGATCTCGCGATACAGGTCTTCAACGGACATGGGTTATCCCCTCGAGAAGAACACCTTAGCCCGCTCGACTGATTCCACGAGCGCGTCGAGCTCGCTCTCGGTGTTGTAGACGTAGCAGGAGGCGCGGCAGGTTGCGGGGACGTCGTAGCGCTGCATCAGCGGCTTCGCGCAGTGATGGCCGGCCCTGATGGCTATCCCGTCCCCGTCCAGAAGCGTCCCGATGTCGTGGGGATGGACGAGGTCGCCCGAGGGGTCGACGACGTTGAACGAGAAGGTCGCGCCCCGGCGCTCCGCGTCGCGCGGTCCGTAGACGACGACGCCGTCGATTCCCTCGAGGGCCTTGAGCCCGTAGCGGGTGAGCTGGATCTCGTGCTCGCGCACGGCGTCCATCCCCAGCTCGGTGAGGTAGTCCGCCGCCGCCGCGAAACCCACGGCTTCGGCGACCATCATCGTCCCGGCCTCGAACTTGTAGGGGACGTCGTTCCACTCGGCTCCCTCGAGCGTGACGTTGCGGATCATCTCTCCCCCGCCGAGGAACGGATCCATCTCCTCGAGGAGCTCAGGCCGGGCCACCAGTGCTCCTACACCCAGGGGGCCGAGCATCTTGTGGGACGAGAAGGCGAGGAAATCGCAACCGATGGCCTGGAAGTCCGTCGCGACGTGCGGAACGAGCTGCGCGCCGTCCACCAGGACGAGGGCACCCACATCGTGCGCAGCTTCGACGATGCGCTCGAGCGGGTTGAACGTCCCGAGGACGTTGGACATCCCCGTGACGCACACGAGCTTCGTCCGGCTCGTGATGAAAGAGTCGAGCTCGGACAGGTCCAGCTCACCGCCGTCGGTGATGGGCAGGTAGCGCAGGGTCGCGCCCGAGTCGCGCGCGGCCATCTGCCACGGGACGAGGTTGGAGTGGTGCTCCATCACCGTCGAGACGATCTCGTCACCGGGTGAGAACCGGCGACGAGCCCACGCGTACGCGACCAGGTTCGTAGACTCGGTCGTACCTCGCGTGAAGACCACGGCGCGGGGTTCGGGAGCGTTGACGAACGCTGCGATGGTCGCCCGGGCACCCTCATAGGCCGCCGTCGCCTCTTCACCGAGCTCGTGCACCGAACGGTGGACGGCCGCGTTGTGGAAACGGTAGAAGTCGTCGACGGCATCGATGACCTGTGCGGGCTTCTGCGAAGTGGCCGCGCTGTCTAGGTAGACGAGGCGGCGCCCGTGCACGTCGCGGTCCAGGATCGGGAAGTCCTTACGGACGCGCGTCACGTCTAGCGTCACGGGCGCCTGCCAGTTAGCGCCTTCGCTTCGCTACGCCGTGGCATCACTTCGTGGCCGCCTCCTCGGGCTCGGCCTGATCCGACTCTACGCCGAACTCCTTGCGGAGCTCTTCGTAACCCACCTCCTCGAGATGGTCGGCGAGCTCCCTCCCCCCCGAACGCACGACGCGTCCGCCCAAAAGGATGTGGACGACGTCCGGGGTCACGAAGTTCAGGATCCGCGTGTAGTGCGTGATGATGAGGAACCCGATGTCGGGACCGCGCATCCGGCTCACGGCCTCGGCGACCACGCGCACGCCGTCGATGTCCAGGCCCGAGTCGGTCTCGTCGAGAACGGCCAGCTCCGGACGCAACAGCGCCAGCTGGAGGATCTCGGCCCGCTTCTTCTCCCCGCCGGAGAAACCCTCGTTGATGTTGCGGCGGGCGAACGACTCGTCCATCCCGAGCTCCGTCAAAGCTGAGCGGAGTTGCGTCATGAACTCGCGCACGGGGACGTCCTGTCCGCGCACGGCTCCCATCGCCGTGCGCAGGAAGTTCGACACCGACACTCCGGGCACCTCGACCGGGTACTGGAAGGCGAGGAACATCCCCAGGCGCGCTCGTTCGTCCGGAGCGAGCCCAGTGATCTCGGAGCCCTTGAACGTGATCGAGCCCTTCGTCATCAGGAAGGCGGGGTGGCCAAGGAGCACCTGGGCAAGCGTGGACTTGCCGGATCCGTTGGGCCCCATGATCGCGTGGACCCGTCCCGCAGGCACCTCGAGATCGACGCCGCGCAGGATCGGCGTGTCCTCCACGGACACGTGGAGGTCGGCGATCGTCAGGATCGCGTCACTCACCGTCTTCGGCCTCCACGAGCACGTCTCCGTCCTCGATCTTCACTGGGTAGGTCCTCAGATCCTCGGTCGCCGGAAGGGACTTCACCTCGCCCGTGCGGACGTCGAAGATCGACCCGTGCAGCGGACACTCGATCTCGTGGCCCTCCACGAACCCTTCGGACAGGTGCGCATGCTCGTGCGTGCAGATGTCGTCCACGCAATAGACATCACCGTCCACTCGGACGAGCGCACACGGGTGTCCCGCGACATCAACCTGGAGCGCCTCGCCCGACGGGATGTCGTCGATCTTGGCGACCTTGACGAACTTGCCCATCACTCTTCCTCCATCTTCTGGCGGATGGCTTCGGCCAGTCGGTCGTGCATGCCCGACCACGTCACCTTATCCAGGACCTGGTTGAAGAAGCCGAAGACGACCAAGCGACGAGCCTCGTCGCGCGGGATGCCGCGCGACTGAAGATAGAAAAGATGGTCGGCGTCGATCTGCCCCACCGTGGCGCCGTGCGTGCAGCGAACGTCGTTGTTCTCGATCTCGAGCTGGGGGTTGGGAAGCGCGCGCGCGTGGGGCGAGAGTGCGAGGTTGCGGTTGGCCTGGTAAGCGTCCGACCGATAAGCATTAGGACGGATCCGGATCGTTCCGTAGTACAGACCTTGGGAGTTGTCGGCCAGCGCTCCCTTGTACAGAAGGTCCGACGTCGTGTGTGGGGAAGCGTGGTCCTGCACCGTCCAGTGCTCGAAGCGCTGGTCGCCGTGGGAGAAGTACAGACCGTACATGAAGCTCTGGGCGCCCTCGCCGGCGAGCGTGCACTCCTTCCACGTGCGGGAGAAGTCGCCGCCGAGCGTGACCACGAGCGTGTTGAGGAGTGCGTCGCGGTCGAGTTGCGCCCGGACGTTCGCGAGGTGGCGAACGCCCGGCCCCCAGTCCTGCCACGTCACCCAACCGACCTGGGCGCCGCGGCCGATGAGCATCTCCGTGGCCGGTACGGCCAGCGTCGGATCGCCGAGCGCGCCGCTCGTGTAGACGTCGTTGAAGACGACCTTGGCGCCGTCTTCGATGATCACGACCGTGCGCGGGAGGACCGCTTGTCCCCCGGCGCCCGCGGTGATCCAGTGCAGCGCCTGGAAAGGCTCGACCAGCTCGACGCCGGCCGGGACGTACAGGAACGTGCCGCCTCGGTGTGCGGCCAGGGATAGCGCGCGGAAGGGGTCGTCCGGAGGGACCAGGGAGCCCAGGCGCGGACGGAGGAGGTCCGCGTGCTCGCGCGATGCGGTCTCGAGGTCGCACAGGATGACGCCGGCGTCGCGGGCTTTGGACCCCAGCTCCACGCTCAGCGTCGATCCGTCGGCGTGGACGATCCGTCCGGCCGACTCGACACCGGTGAGCTCGAGCGCCGCCGACGCCGGCGTCGGGGTCTGGGTGATGGCCGGGGCCGCGACGGCGGGCGGAAGGGTGAAGTTGTCCGGATGCAGCGCCTTCACGTCGGTGAAGCGCCAGCGCTCCTCACGACCCTGCGGGTACGGGAGCTCCCGGAACCGGGTCCACGCGTCGCGGCGCAGCTCGGCGACCCACTCCGGCGACGCCTCGCTGAGCCGCTCGACGATGGCGTCGGTGGTGGTGGTCGCCATCTACAGCACTTTGGGGGTACGCAAGGCCCGGCCTAGCCGACCGAGCCTTCCATCTCGAGCTCGATCAGGCGGTTGAGCTCGACGGCGTACTCCATCGGGAGCTGCTTGGTGATGGGCTCGATGAACCCGCGCACGATCATCGCCGCGGCCTCGGACTCAGAGATGCCGCGGCTGCGCAGGTAGAACAGCTGCTCGTCGCCGATGCGCGCCACCGTGGCTTCGTGGCCCATCTCGACGTTCTCGGCCTGGATGTCCATGTACGGGTAGGTGTCCGATCGCGACTCCTCGTCGATGAGAAGCGCGTCGCACACGACGTTGGACTTCGATCCCTCGGCCTCCGGGTGCATCCAGATACCGCCGCGGTAGGACGTTCGGCCTCCGTCCTTGGAGATCGACTTCGAGATGATGCGCGAGCTCGTTTCCGGTGCAACGTGGGTCATCTTCGATCCGGTGTCCTGGTGCTGACCCTTGCCGGCGAAAGCCAGCGACAGCGTCTCGCCGTGGGCCTTGCGACCCTTGAGGACGACGGCCGGGTACTTCATCGTCACGCGGGAGCCGATGTTGCCGTCCACCCACTCCACCACCGCGTTCTCTTCGGCCACGGCGCGCTTGGTGACGAGGTTGTAGACGTTGGACGACCAGTTCTGGATGGTCGTGTAGCGCAAACGCGCGTCCTTGTGAGCGATCAGCTCGACCACGGCCGAGTGCAGTGAGTTACTCGAGTACGTCGGGGCGGTGCAGTTGTGGACGGCAAACCCGGCCGCCAGGTAGCTGTCGGGACTCCGGACGTCGAGGTTGTGGACGAGGCCGGCGTAGTGTTCGACATCGACTCGCTGAACTGGAACAAGGAAGTACTCCCCGCCGTCGCGCACCAGGTACGAGCGCCGGTCGCCTTCCGTCCACTGCACGCGGTAGAGCGGCCGACGGTTGACCCGGCGACCGAGGATCTCACCCGGTCCGCCCGGGCGCTCGAGGTTGATGGTGGCGAACGTCCCCAGCCTCGCCATGATCGCCTGGAGCTGGTGCGCCCAGACGCGCGAGGTCGTGTGCGCCCTGCGCCAGTTCCTCCCGTTCCGTACCGTGAGGTTTCCGTCCCCGCGCATGTAGGTCTCGACGAGGTTCCGCAGGAACTCCTCGCCCTGGCGAAACAGCTCGGGCGCCAGGCTCTTGTTGTGCGAACGCGTGCCGATGAGCTCGCGCAGCGCCTCGTAGGCGAGCGGCGAGTACACGACGACGTGCGCTTCGTGCTTGCGCTCGACCCACGTCACCGAGCCCTCGGCGTCGTACAGGACCTTGCAGGCACGACGTACGTCATCGATCGATTCGTGGTCGTCGATGTGGAATGAGAACTGAAGCGCCTTGCAGCCGTTGATCATGCTGGCCGAACCATCGGCCAGGTAGTAACCGGCAAGTCGCGCGAATTCGATCGGCATCCTCACTCGAGCCGGCAGTGGTTTGGGCTTGGGAAAGACGAGGAAGTCGCCCGCCTTGACGTCCTTCGCCTCCTTCCACTGCGGCTGTGCCGACAGAAGCTTCCTCGTACTCACCTCGGGCTTCCAACCGTTGCGCGGGGCCCGCTTTACGAAACCGTGCTCGCGCGGAACGACAAGAAGTGGATGCTCCGCAGTAACACGGAACCTGTTGTCCGGTGAGACGGGGACGAAGGTGTACATCGGTCCTCGGTAGTCTCGAACCTGGACCGCGGTGACACGCTCGGGCCTCCCGTCGTGGGTGAGCACACGATCGCCGACCGCGATCTCCTCGATCGGGCGATGGTCACCGCCGGCCGTCGCGATCAACTCACCGGCCGGCAAGCAGCCCTCGACGTAGTGCACGTACGAGCCCTCGTCGGCAATGATCAGCGTCCGCTCGAACTGCCCGGCGTTCTCGGCGTTGATCCGGAAGTACGCCTGCAACGGGATGTCGACCTTGACGCCCGGCGGCACGTAGATAAAGGAGCCGCCCGACCAAACGGCCGAGTTGAGCGCAGCGAGCTTGTTGTCGTTGATCGGGATGATCGTCGAGATGTACTTCTGGACGATCTCCGGGTGCTCGCGGACGGCCGTGTCCATGTCGGCGAAGAGGACGCCCTGCTTAGAGATCTCCTCTTTGACGGAGTGGTAAACAGATTCGCTTTCGAATTGCGCTGAGACGCCACCGAGGAACTTCTGCTCGGCCTCCGGGATGCCGAGACGGTCGAACGTCTTCTTGATGTCGTCGGGCACTTCGTCCCAGGACTTCTCACTTTTCTCTGAGGCCCTGAGGAAGTAGTAGATGTCGTTGAAGTCGATCTGCCCAAGGTCGGCGCCCCATGTCGGGATCGGACGTCGCTCCCAACGGTCATAGGCCTTCAGCCGGAACTTTCGCATCCATGAAGGCTCGGACTTCATCCAGGAGATCTCTTCGACGACCTCCTTGGACAAGCCCTTCTTGGGCTCGAAGACGTAGCTCTCGGGCGTGCGCCAGCCCCAGCGCTCCTCGTAGGAAGTATGTGGATCGATGTCTAGCTGCTTGGCCATGGGCTCTCTTTTCGTGGGTACCCAGTCTCGGGGCCCCTCATTCCCTAAATACTACCGGCGTTGGCTATAGTAGTAAAGAGCTGTGAATCGTTTCACAAGGCTCTGACCTGGCGAAACGCACCGCTTTCTCGCTTTTCATCCACAGCTTAGCCACAGCTCACGACCTCCGGGGACGGCGAATAAGCTTTGGCCGCGGATGTCGGACCCCATCGAGCACATCGGCGAGTGGCTGGCACGCTCTCGCGCCGGAGTGGCGTTCACGGGAGCGGGCATCTCCACGGAGTCGGGGATCCCGGACTTCCGGGGGCCGGACGGCTTCTGGAAGCGCAACGACCAGACCAAGTTCACCATCCAGAACTACGTCCGCGATCCCGAGCACCGCAAGGAACGCTGGCGCATGGCCGTGGAGCGGCGCTCCTTCATGCGCACCGACGTCCAGCCGAACGCGGGCCACCGTGCGCTGGCGCGGCTCGAACAGATCGGCGCGATCCGCGGCGTCATCACGCAGAACATCGACGGTCTGCACGCCGAGGCGGGCAACGAGCGCGTTCTCGAGCTGCACGGCACCTCCCGGCGGATCGCGTGCCTGTCGTGCGGGGAGTCGTGGCCGGCGCCCGAGATCCTCAAACGCGTGGAGGACGGCGAGGAGGACCCGGCGTGCACGTCCTGCGGCGGCATCCTCAAGTCGGCCACCATCTCCTTCGGTCAGCAGCTCCCACCCGATGTCGTCGAGGAAGCCCACCGCTGGTCGCTCGAAGCCGACGTCTTCCTCGTCGTCGGATCGTCATTGGTCGTCTACCCCGCCGCCTCCTTCCCCGGCCTGGCTAAACAACGCGGAGCGAAGCTCGTCATCGTCAACAGGGAGCCCACCGATCAGGACGACCTGTTCGACGCGGCGATCCTCGGTGACGCCGGCCCGACGCTGACCGCGATCGTCGAGCGCGTCGAGCGCGCCCGCGCCGGCTAGGCAGGCCTACTCCGTGTCGATCGACCCGGCCAAGCGATCCTCTGCCTCGGCCGTGTCGTTCAAGCCCGCGGTGTCCTGGTGCAAGACCTGGTCGCCCGAGGTGGTGAGGCCGCCGGGCGAGCCGTAGACGATCTGGGCCGAGCCGGCGTCGACGACCGGACCGATGTCTTCGTGGGGCACGCCGACGGCCACGTCGAGAGATCCGTCGCCGTCGAAGTCCCCCGAGCCCAGCGAGTAGCCC
>JBOGXL010000499.1:0-16586 GCA_050694575.1 Actinomycetota bacterium
GAAGTTCGTCGAGGTCTACCAGAACTGCAACATCTTCAACGACGGCGCCTTCGACGCCGTCCGCGATCCGCGCTCGGGCCGCGGCAACCGCATCTACCTCGAGCACGGCAAGCCCGTTCGCTTCGGACTGAGCGAGGAGAAGGGTGTGGTGGCGGACTCGGACGGAACCTTGCGGATCGTCGACGTCGAGGAGGTGGGGGAGGCCCGCTTGCTCACCCACGACGAGACGGCGCTGGACGCGACGCGTGCTTTCGCCCTCAGCCGACTGTCGCACACACCGACCGGCCCGACACCGCTCGGCGTGTTCCGCGCGACGACGCGGCCGGTCTACGAGGACCTCGTCGCGCAGCAGGTAGACCAGGCGCGCGAGCGCTCCGGGCCGGGTGACCTCACCAAGCTCCTCCGCGCCGGCGAGACCTGGACGGTCTCGTAGCCAGGACGGGTCGTTCTTGAGATCAGAGGAGTCTGCTGACATCTTCGGCATAGCCGAAAAGCTCGATATCGCGTCGATAACGGTCGGCGGCCAAGCGCGCGAGGGCAGGCGTGTAGGACTCCGTGTAGGGCCTGTGGTCCGAGGCGTGACGGATCGGGAGCCCAGGTAACCCGAATCGGCTCTGCAGCACGCTCCAGTCGTCCTCGAGGCGTTCGAATCGTCCCATGTACTCGACCAGCGGACCATCCGCATCGCATACGAACTTGTGCTGCGAGCGAACGTGGACGTTGCAGGAGTCGTCCGGCAGCTCCGCGATCGATTCGACGAACTCGGGGAACGTCGCGTCGAAGGCGATGCCGTGCTGGACGAAGATCGTCTTCGACTCGACCTGACGGAGCCGCTTCTGATGCGTATACGCGGACAACAATCGGTCGAGCGGATTGCGGACGAAGGAGAACGTGAACGCTGTCTTGGCCAGCCGACGGATCTCGGGGGCGAACGCACCGCGCTGATAGCGCGCGGTCGCGGCGGCGACCTGCTCGATCGCTCGCTGCTCGTCCACGGCGTGCTCGCCGGCGGCGAACGAAGTGAGCGCGGCCACCACGCTCCCCGTCGCCACCTTCGGCGTCTTCACGTACACGAGGCCGTGATCGGGAAGGTGAAAGATCGTCGTCTGAGCGGAGAACCGCTTCATCGAGAGCACGCGACGGCGGATCGGTGCGGGAGCAGCCGACGCCAGCGCCCGTCCGAACTCGTAGGCCCTACCGGTAAAGCGCATGTCAGCCGACCAGCCGCGTAACTTCGTCCTCATAGCCGAAGAGCTCGATGTCGCGCGCATACCGATCGGCCGCCAGTCGCGCGAGCTCGGGTGTGTACGCCTCGGCGTAGGGCCTGTGCGTCGACTTCTGGCGATGGGGGAGCGGGGGGAGCCCGAATCGCTCCACGAGGGCGCCCCAGTCGGTCTCCAGGCGTTCGAAGCGCCCCAGGTAGTCCACGATCACTCCGTCCTCGTCGGTCACGGATCTGTGTTGGGAGCGCACGTGGACGTTGCAGCCCTCATCTGGGAGCTCCGCGATCGCCCTGACGAAATCGGCGAACGTTGCATCCGAAGGGATCGCATGCTGCTGGACGATTCGCTTTCTGGCGGTCACGGCCGAGACTTGTTGCGTGTAGGCAGAGAGCAAGCGGTCGAGCGGGTTCCGCACGAACGAGAAGGTGAAGCAAGATTCGCCGAGGCGACGGATCTCCGGAGCGAACGCACCGCGCTGGAACCGCTTCGCCGCTTCGGCGACCTGTGTCCACGTTGCTCCCGCACATGTCGCGTCCGAGCCGGCGGCGTGCATGGTGAGGGCGTTCTGCACACTCCGCGTCGCGACCTTGTGGACCATCACGTAGACGATGCCGTGCTCCGGGAGGTGCCATATCCCCATCTGCGTCGAGAAGCGCCTCAGCCGCAGCATCCGCCGCTGCACGCTTGCGGGCGCCACCTTCGCCAGCGCCCGTCCGATCGCGTACGCCGTTCCGGCCAGCTTCACGTGAGCGCCCTCACCTCGTCCGCGTAGCCCAGCAGCTCGATGTCGCGGCGGTAACGATCAGCGACGACGCGAGCGAGCTCCGGCGTATACGCCTGCGTGTACGGAACATGAGACGAGACGTTGCGCTTGGGCAGCGCCGGCAGTCCGAAACGATCCATCAGCACCGTCCAGTCGTCATCGAGGCGCTCGAAACGGCCGATGAACTCGACGACGAAGCCGGCGCGGTCGGTGATGAAGTGGTGCTGTGACCTCAGGTGCAGGTCGCACCGGTCGTCCGAGATCGACGTGACCGACCGGATGAAATCGGGCCAGGACGTGCCCTGCGAGATCCCATGGCGATCGAACAGGTGCACGTCGGCGTCCGTGACCGGGTCCTCGACCTTGTTGACGTATGCGGAATACAGCCGCTCGAGCGGGTTTCGGACGAAGGCGAACGTGAGCCGTTCTCGTCCCAGTCGCCGGATCTCGGCCGGATAGGCGTTGAGCTCGTACCGCTCGCCCACGAACGCATCTCGGGCCTCCACCTCGGCAGGATCGACCTCTTGGGCTCCCGCGACGAACGCGGCCAACGCGGCCCGCATGCTCGTCGTCGCGACCTTGGGGATCTGGACGAAAACGATTCCGTGATCGCTGAGGTCCCACGTGACTGCGGCGGGTCGCAACCGGAAGAAGTAGCGCTTCGCGCGGACCGGCATCAGTCTCCCGACACCACGCGCCACTGAGTGTGCCTTCTCGCTTATCGTCTGGAGCTTGCTTCGCGATCCGATGCGCATGTACGTCGTAGTGTAATTCGCGTTACGCCCTGAGCAGGTGATCGGTGAGCGCCACGAGCATACGCGCAGTCGCACCCCAGACCATCTCACCGTCGACGTCGTAGTAAAAGATCGGATACCGCACTCCGTCGCGCTCGCGGATGGTCTCGCGTCGCCGTGAGTGGTCCGCGAACACGTCCAGTCTCGGTGCGAGTAGGCCAGCCACCTCGGCGACGTCGTGTACGAACTCGTACGGGTGTGGGACGGCGCACACGAAAGGCCGCACGAGGAAGCCCGAGACGGCCGTCGGCGTGTCTTCGAGGACGCCCAGGATCTCAGCGTCTTGCGGGCGGAGCCCGACCTCCTCGTGCGCCTCGCGCAACGCTGTGTCGCGCAACGACCGGTCACCCGGCTCCCACGCACCGCCCGGGAAGGAGACCTGACCCTGATGAGTCCGGACGTTGTCGGTCCGCTTCGTGAGGACGACGTGCACCGACTCCTCGCGGACGAACAGCGGGACGAGCACGGCCGCGAGGCGCAACTCGCTCGCGGGCGAGGACCCGTCGTCGTCGGGGAGCGTGCGTCTCAGCCGTTCGAGCGCTTCGGGGCCGAACCGGGCCACCGTGGGACCGGATCGCCTAGGAGACGCGCTCCGCAGCGGCGGCTCCGGGCCCGGTCCGTGCGATCGCGCGGCGTTCCTGCGGGCTCAGCCCGCCCCAGATGCCGTAGCGCTCACCGGCCGCGAGCGCGTAAGACAGGCACTCGTTGCGGACCGTGCAGCGAGTGCAGACGGCCTTGGCCTCGGCTTCGCGCTCGAGGCGCTCCTGGCGGTTGGCGATCTCGTCGGAGGAGAAGAAGAGCTCGGGGTCCAGGCCTCGGCAGGCAGCCTCGGGTCGCCAGTCGTTCTCCGCTTCGACGGCGAAGAGCCTGGCCAGGGAGCTCACTCGGTCGGTCATCTTCCTCACCTCATCTCCAACACCCGGTTCTGGAGGAAACGAAACCCCCGGTGCCTTGGCTCCAGGGGTTCGAGGCCTCTTTTTCCAAACCTGGGTGCCGCTGTTCCTACGAACAGGGTACCGGGCCGCGTCAAGTCTAGAGCCAACGGGCATTTGATTTACACCTCTCGGGAGCGCCGGTAAGCTGAGCGGCGAGGTGGCGACTACCGAGACGCCTTCGCCGATCCCCTTGCCGCCGCAGGCCGACGCCCGCGTGCTGGCCGACAAGCGCAGGCGATCCATCTACCAGTACGTTTGCCACTCGCACGGGTCCGTTACGGTGAACGAGGTCGCCGAGGCGTTCACGATCCACCGCAACGCGGCCAAGCACCATCTCGATCGCCTCCTCGACGCCGGCATGCTCCGAGCCGAGTTCCGGCGCGTGAACGGCCGGCGCGGGCCCGGGGCCGGGCGCCCGTCCAAGCTCTATTCACCCACCGACGTCGAGGTGTCGTTCTCGGTCCCCGAGCGTCATTACGACCTGCTCGCGCACCTCCTGCTTCAGGCGCTCACGCAGGGGGCAGATCTCGAGACCGTCGGCGCGCGTTTCGGCCGGCAGCTCGCCGAGACGACGATCTCCGACGGGGGTGCACATGAGCCGAGCGAGGGCATCCGCGTCGTGCTCGACCGCCTCGGCTTCCGTCCGAATGTCGAGATCGACGTCGACGGTGCGATGTGGATCACGACGGAGAATTGCCCGTTCGGCTGGGTCGCGATGGAAGCACCCGAGGGCGAGGTCTGTCGCCTCGATCGTGCCATCATCTCCGGTGTCCTCGACGGCTTCGGCTGGGCAAGCGCCCGTGTAAAGGGGCATACCTCGATCGCCGGCGGCCAGGACGTGTGCGTGCGCGAGGTTGTCCCGAAGCGACGCCGTCGGGATGGCGCGAAGCGTCCCCCTCGAACCGGCATGGGTGTCTGACGGCCGGATCTAGCGTGCGCGACTGGGCCCGTCTGTACCAAACACCGTTGTGGCTGTTGGCGGGATTCATCGTCCTCCTGACACTTTTCGCCGTGACGCCGGACCCATCGCGCAACGCCGCCGACGCACGAACGGATCCGACGTCGGAACCCACGCCCGGGCCGAGGGAGTGCGTCATCTGCGGCATAGACCAAGAGTGCGACCCTTCGTCGGGACGCTGCGTGTTCGTCAAGGCAACGCCGCTACCGTGCGTCGAGACGGCGAAGTTCGACGAGAAGGCCGGGTTCTGCCTTCCGACCGGCGCGCCGCCACCGGTACCGACGCCCGAACCGACCTTCGAGTTCCCGAGGACGAATCGTACCGATCGAACGAGCCGTTTCCCCGAGGATTTCCCGTTCCAGGACTCGGAGGATCGGCGCGACCGGGACGAGGACACCGGCAACTAGCGGCGATCCTCGACCACGACGAAACGTTCGGCCCCCTGGACGACGAAGGCCAACGCGAACGATAGGAGCGACGCTCCCAGCCAAGGCGGCGGCGTCGGGCCGCCGAGCAGCGAGTCGAAGACCCAGTCCCGCGCCGACACCCACCACGTCACGGTGCCGGGGTTGACCCAGTTGTACGCCAGGAACCCCGCCAGCCACGCGATGCATCCCCACGGCTTCACCGCGCGAACGGTGGAGTAGAGATCCTCCGTTGCGTACCCGCGGCGTACGAGCGTGTAGTGCGCAGCTAGGACGCCGAACAGGGGAACGAATACCGCGCCGATGAGCAGGAGGAAGTTCTCGTACTCGACCAGTGGAACGAGGATCGCGATGGCCGTGCACACCGCTCCGATGACGACCGAGATCCGACGCTGGCTCCAATGCGGGACTACGTTCTGCACCGACACGGAAGCCGAGTACACGTTCGCGAAGGCCTCGTCGGTTTCGTCCACGGTGAGGATGCCTAGGGCGACCAGTCCCGCCGGAACGGCCAGGACGGCCGCGACGAAGCCGGTGGGATCGGCCGGGTCGCGTGCGATGTCGGACAGGATCAACAGGACGCCCAACAAGTAGAACCACGCGTGGGCGACCCCGTAGCCGATGCCCGTTCCAACGAAGCCCGCACGCGTCGAACGCGAGAAGCGCGTGTAGTCGGCCACGAGTGGGATCCACGAGATCGGCATCGAGATGACGAGGTCGACGCCGCCCCAGAACGTCCCGGTTCCGTCCCCCCCGGCGTCCAGGAACGTCCGGAAGGGGACCGACGTCAGTACGTAGACCGTGAGGTAGATGGACGAGGCCAGGACGAGCCACACGGCGTACCGGCGGATCCACCGACGCACGACGACGAGCGGTCCGCTCACAGCCATCAGCGTTATTACGACACCGAACAGCGCCGTCCACGCAGGACGAGCGTTCACGCCGAAAGCCCGCTCGGTGATGGCCGCCGCGGCCGTTCCGATGATGAGGAGCTCGAATGCGCCCCAGCCGATGTTCTGCGCGATGTTGAGGACGGTCGGGGCGTACGAGCCTCGGCGCCCGAGCGCGGGCCGGTACAGCACCATCCCGGGCGCCCCGGTCGCCGCACCGATGCGGCCGGCGTAAGCGAGCATTAGGTTCCCGATCACAACGCCGACGAGGATCGCGGCTACGGCTTGGCCGAACGAGAGTCCCGGGACGAGGAACGCGGCGACGATCGGGAGGAGCAGTGAGATCCCGAGGTTTCCCCATAAAGCCGCCGTGTCGAAGGTGCCGAGCCGCCGCAGGTTCGTCGGAACCGGATCGACCCCCCAATCGGGGACGTCCTCGAGCAGCTTGCCGCGATCCGTCGTCTTCATCGGGGCCTCCCTTCGCCGGTATGAACCGGATCAGGTTCGAGGGGTCGCCGTTTCCGGCCTCTCAGCCCAGCCCGTGCTGGACTCCCCCGTCCGAATCTGCCTCGGATGCTATTCGATGGGGCCGTCGATGTGCGCCGAGGAGCCGCGACCGTATACTTGCCGGCGCTTCACGGGTCAGGAGGAAGCTTGATCGGCAGCGCCGGACGGTTCGTGGCTGGGTTGAGCGCCGTTCAGATCGTCGCTGTCTTCCTCTACGGCTTCGGCGCGACACTCGCCGTGCGTGCGTTGGCGTTACGGGTGAACGCAGGCTTCGAGCGGATCGCGCGCAGCTTGCTCGGCCTCCTCGGGGTCGCGACGATCGTCGTGACTTGGGTCGTCACGCGTCCGGCGACGAACGATCTCGTTTCCCGCAAAGGGAGCCCCCCGTACGGTCCGCTCGCCATCGCATTCACCGTGGTCCTGGCTATCGGCCTGGTTGAGGTGATCTGGTCGCGTCTCGCACCGATGGCTGCGGCGATCGCGGCACGCTTGCTGAGCGGTGACGACGCGCCGGCTCGCAGCCGACGGCTGAGCCTCGCGGCTATCGTCTGTCTTGCCGGGCTGTTTGCGTCCGGCCTCATCGTCTTCTCCCGGCACCCGGCCATCACGCGCGCAGGGTCGGAGCGACCGCCGACGAGCGGCCGGCGACTCCAGACGATCGCGACCTTCGAGCTGCCTGCAGCACCGCTGGCGCTGACGTTTCGGGATGCCACGACCGGATACATCGCTCTGGCGAGCGGTGAGCTTCTGCACTTCTCCCTGCCCCGAGGATCGAACGAGCTCAGCTGGGCGCGCGTGGCTCGCGGTCTCGGACAGGTCCGAGGCGTGGCCGTCCTCGACGACCAGCTGTTCGTCACGGAGATCGTGTCATGGCCGTGCCCCGATTCGCCGACGCAGCGTCCGGGACCCGCGTTCTGCACACGACAGACGCTCGAGGAGCTCGAAGACGACGAGGCCGAGGCCAAGATCCTGACCGAGTCCCGCGGACGGATCAGCCGGTTCAGCGTGAACGACGACGGGTCCCTCGAAGCACGAAGCACGCTCTTCGATGACCTTCCCGTCGTCAGCTCGATCCACGCGCCTAACGGCTTGGTCGCCGGCGCGGACGGGCGTCTGTACGCCTCCATCGGAAACGTCGATGGGCTCTGGGACGCTCCGGACGTGCTCGCCACCGTCCGCCATCCGAACCGGGAGCTCCTCGGAACCATCGTCCGATTCGAGCCCGACGGTGGGGAGCTCGAGGTCTTCGCGACCGGGCTCCGCAACCTCTACGGCCTGACGATGGACGACGATGGAAACCTGTTCGGCGTCGACAACGACGGCCCGACTCCGGGTGGCTACCGGGGAGAAGAGCTTCTACGGCTCGAGGAGGGGGAGAACTACGGCTACCCCCAAGAGGGGAGCAGGCATCCGTTCGAGGTCCGGACCCGCGGTCCGATGTGGATCCTCGACGCGTTCGGCACGGCCGGCATCGAGTGGGCGCCTCGCGCGGGCTTGCGCTCCGGGTTGATCATCGGCAGCTTCGAGCGGCTCTTCTACATCACCGTGCGGACGAGAGGCGACGACGTGAGGGTTACGTCCAAGCCGGTGGCGCTCGAGGTTTCGAGCGAGTACAGGGCGATCGTGAAGGCGGTCGGCGACGGTCGCCTCTTGGTCGGTGGGCCCGGCCCGCTTCGGCTCGTCCGGCTGCCCGGCTGAGCTCATCTACAGCGTCCCGCCGGTGACAAGTGTCAGCTTGACCTTCAGGGCCTTGCCGGCTCGGGCGATCCACTGGTCCAGGCGTGAGACGACGAAGCCCGCTCCATTGCTTCCTCCGCCCACCCCGCCGTCGTAATAGCCGAGCGCGGCTCCTCCGGCCAGGACCGGCGCCCCGTCGTCACCGGGGGCCCAGAGGCCCTGCGACACGGCGTTGGTCGCGTTGTCGGTGCCCGTGGCGAGGGCTGATCGTGCCGGACTTATCGTCTGCGCCGCCGCCCCGTTCCCGTAGTACTCGATCACGACGGGCGCGACACCCGTTCCCTCGTAGAGCCCGGTGGGTCCGCCGAAGTGACAGACCTGACCACTCACCTTCACCTTCGGGTCGACCAGGATTAGCCCGAAGCTCGTGTAGGCCGGCATGTCGGTGTGCGCGGCCCACACGAACCTGCCGAACTTCTTCCCTCCACCGTCGCGAGCGTCGGGTCCGGTGCCCGGCTTCCACGTCTTCGTGCCGAAGGTCGTGAACACGAAGTTGCCGACGGTCGTGATGTAGTTCGCCGTCTTGCCTTTGGCGTCCTTGCCCTTCAGGAGGAAGCCAATGGTGTAGGAGATGCTGGCCGGCGCTTCCATCGGCGCCCCCGGACGTACACCGGGGCACGGCGTCGTGCCGAAGGGCGTCGCCGCTTGCGCGGGGACCGCCACTGTCAGGACGATCAGGGTTGCCCCGAGAGCTACGAGGCGCGTCATCTTCGGAGATCGGGTTCGGGTGTTTCCGTCGGTTCGGGGGTTTCCTCGTCGCCGGGACGACGAGGCTCTCGCGGCTCGCCCTCGGCTCCCGGGCTCGGCGACGGCGAAGCCCCGGGCCCGAACTCGATGATCGTCGGCTGCGCCTTGTAGCGGGTGAAGAACCGGGTCCGCGTGACATCACCGCCCTTGTTGATGATCCGGAAGACGACGATGTCGAAGCCCTGGGCTCCCTTCTGAGCGACCTTCTCCTCGCCGGGGGCCAGCGCCGGGTTCTCCTCGCGCTGCTCCGTGGGCTCTGTGAAGTTCGTCCGGGGGCCGGATTCGGCTGTGACGACGCGTCCTTCCTTGTCGCTGTAGAAGCTCACCGTTATCGACGTCCCGGAGTAGGCGGTCTTGATGAGGATCCCCGAGCTCGAGTTGTTGGTGAAGCGCAGGTCCGGGTGCTGCCACGAGATGGTCGCTTCGCGTCCGGCCGGGTAACGCGAGATGTAGTACGAGTGCGCCTTGTAGGACTCGAGACGGTAGCCGCCGAAGAAGATCGCGTTGTACATCGTGGTCGCGAATTGCGAAACGCCGCCGCCGACGTCGTCGCGGTACTCGCCGTCGAAGATCATCGGCGCCAGCACGAAGCCCTTATCGGCCGTCCGCGGACCGGCGAAACCGTTGAGCGAGAAGGTCGAGCCGGGCCGGACTATCGCCCCGTCGACGATGTCGGCGATCTTGTGGATGTTGTGAACGCGCGGCTGACAACAGGGATGCGCCGTCGTGAACGACGACACGAGCTCCTTGATACGGAGCCCTCGTGCTTCCTCGGTGGTCGTCTCCGGCTCGGCCGACGAGAAGGCCGCCTGGGCCGTGCGCTGGGTGGCTCGTGTCGCCACCGATCCGAGCGCTCGTGCCGTCGCCGCCGGGTCGAAGCGCCGTCCGTCCTCGCCGGCGATCACGCTCGCCACCGCGCCGTTGACGGCGAACGTCGCGCTGCGCGGCTCCTTCTCGTAGGGCTTCATGTCGTCGCCCAGCGCGGCGGCGACGCGATCGGTTGAGAAGCGCACCTGCAGGCGCCATTCATCGCCGTCTCGGCGGGGCACGGCTTCGAGCATGCCGGCCAGCTCGGCGCGCGACAGGAAGTGACGCGTGCCGTCGGGAGTGGCCAGCAGGATCGGTGCGCGCACCCACCGGTTCGCGACCTCGGCGGCGGCGCCGGCGTCCTCGATCGTCGTGCGGCGATGGCGGACGGCGATCGGGAGCTCGGCCGAGTGCCTCGGCCACGACTCGAGGCCTTCGGTCATCGCGTCGATGGCGGCTCCCTGATCCAAGCGACGACCGTTCACGGCGCCGACGGCCATCAGGGTTGCGCCCCGAGCCTCGATCCCTGCCTCATGGCCCTGGGTGTCGATCTGCGCCGACCAGTCGCGCACGAGCAGCTGCGCGGCGTCCCTGTCGATCTTGCTCACCCAATGCACATCGGTCGAGGCGAACAGCGCGCGGAGCCTGTGCCACGTCCTGACGAAGAAGTTCCCTCTGCGCCCCACGCCCATCGCGTCCTCGAGCGTGGCCTGCACGTCCGGCGAGAACGAAACCTCCGACGGCGCAACGGAGAACCTGTGCTTGTCGGCGATGAGGTCGACGGGGTCGGACACGAGCAGTTGCGCCCTGTCGCCCAGCAGCTTGGCGGCTTCCTCGCGGTTGCGTCCGCCGAGCTCGAGCGTGCCCGCCTTAACGCCGGACCGCATGCGACCGATCGCCGCCACGGAGTCGGCCGTGTACGACGAGAGCAGTAGCGCGCAAACAGCGAGAATCGTCCAGCCGCGACGGCTGGGACGCACGTGGTATTTGCCGATCTTGACCGCCATGGTGCGACGCCTCGGGTGGAGTGCCCCTCGAACGCGCCAGGCTACCATCCACCGACGTCGGAAACAGCGCTTGTGGGCCTCCCTGACCAGCGACTTTACCGGGCTATTCCGTCAGGAGGGTCTCGGGCCCGGCTTCGTGAGCGTACTCGATGGTCCGCTTCACTATCGCGTCGAGGTCGTGCTGTGGCCGCCAGCCTATGGCCCGTCGGATCTTCGTGGTGTCGGGGGCTCTTCTGAGCATGTCCTCATACTGGTCGCCGTACACCTCGTCGTAGGGGAGGAACCGGATGCTCGAGGACGATCCCGTCGCTTCGAGGATCCGCTCGGCGAGCTCACGGATCGAGATCTCCTCTTCCGAGCCGACGTTGAAGACCTCTCCCACGGCCGAACGCTCGTCGAGCAGGCCGATCGTCGCCCGGACGGCGTCCTCGACGTCGCAGAAGCAACGCGTTTGGCTCCCGTCGCCGTAGACGGTGATGTCCCGGCCCAGCAGCGCCCAGGCCACGAAACGGGGGAGCACCATCCCGTAGGCGCCGGTCTGACGTGGCCCGACGGTGTTGAAGAAGCGAGCCACGATCGTGGGGATCTGGCGCTCGCGCCAGTACGCCATCGCGAGGTGCTCGTCTATGGCCTTGGACGCCGAGTACGACCAGCGCGCGATGGACGAGGGGCCGAGCACTCGGTCGGCTTGCTCGTGCATCTTGCCGGAGTTCTTCCCGTATACCTCCGACGTCGACGCGATGAACGCCGTCCGCCTGTACCTGTGGACGGCGTCCAGGACGATCTCCGTTCCCCGGATGTTGATGCGCAGCGACTTGAGGGGCTGTTCGACGATGAGCTTCACGCCTACCGCGGCACCCAGGTGGACTACGACGTCGCACTCCGACACGAGCTCGTCCACGAGCAGGTCGTCCAGCACGCTTCCGAGGACCATCCGGAAGTTCCGGTGGCCGTCCACGCCGGTGAGGTTGCGTGATGCTCCCGTCGCGAGGTTGTCGAGGACCACTACAGCGTCCCCTCTCGCGACCAGAGCCTCGCAGAGGTGACTACCCATGAAGCCCGCGCCGCCGGTGACGAGATAACGCACGACGGTCAGGATAGGGCGTTCGTGGGGGCAGCGTTACGATTGCCCCCGGAAACAGCCCTCATCGTGGGAACCCAGCGCCTAGCCAGGACGTTTTTCGAAGGGGCCTTCGTGGCCCTGCGATTCGCGGCCGACGGTCCGTCGGACGCGGTGGCCGGCGGGTCGTCGCGCAAACGCAAGGCCAGGAAGGGCAAAGATGCCGGACCGGAGTGGGCCGATGTCGTCGCGAAGTACGCCGATGTCGTCTACACCATGGCCTACCGGCTCACGGGCGACGACGAAGAAGCCCGCGACCTGGCGCAAGACGTCCTCATCCGGCTCCATCGCGGGCTCAGCCGCTACAAGGAAGGGAACTTCGAGGGGTGGCTCTACCGAACGACGCTGAATGCTTTCCGGGATCGCCTGCGCAAACGGAAGCGTCTGCGCGAGGACGAGCTGCCCGACGAACCTCCGGGCATGCGCACGCGTGGAGTCGTCGAAGAAGCGATCCAGCAACAGGAGCTCCACGACGAGGTGCAGCGCGCGCTCGTGAAGCTTCCACCCGAGTACCGCGAGGCCGTCGTGCTCCGTGACCTCCAGGGCCGGTCGTACGACGAGATCGCTCAGATCCTGGATATCCCCGCCGGAACCGTGCGCTCGCGGATCCACCGTGGACGAGAAGCCTTGCGCCAGCTGCTCGAGCCCTACGTCGACGCCGGGGACAGCTCGTGAGCTTCTACATGCGACACGTCGAGCGCGAGATCCTCTCGGCACTCGTGGATGGTGAGCTCACGCCCGACGAACGACGTTTCGTCCACGAGCATCTTCAGCAGTGCGGAGCGTGCCGCGAAGCTTCAGAAGAGTTCGCGCACATCCACGGACTCGTCGGTGAGCTGCCGCGGCTCATCGCCCCCGAGTCGTTCGTGTCGGACGCGCTGAAGCCACGCGAGCGCTCGCGCGTGGTGTCCGTGACCACGTGGCCTGCCCGCGGGAGGAGGCGGTGGGTCATCGTCGGAACCGCCGCCGCCGGCCTAGCCGTGACGCTCGCCGGACTGGCCGCTCCGCCACCGGCCGCCGAGCCGCCCGTCGATCGGTTCATCGCGCGCCACGTGAGTGTGCACGCCGGTGTCGAGGCCGGAGGTCAGGTCCTCTTCGCGGTGAACGGGCGATGAGCCTGGCCTTGGGCGCGGCCGCAGCGATCATCGGCTCGGCACTGTTGGTGCTCCGTCCCTATCCGTCCGTAGCCGCTCAGGACGAGCCCACGGAGGCATCGGATCTCCTCGCCCGCATGGCGTCGACCGGTGACGCGACGTATCAGGCGAGACAGCTCGTGGTGTACTTCGGGCGCCCCCAGTCGGCTGCCGTCATCGACCTTCGTTCCTCGGAGAAGGGGCACTTCCTCAGGGCCGAGTCCGGCTCCGACGTGACGCGGCTGTGGAGACGGCGCGACATGCGGCTCGTCTCCGACGCCGGAGGCACGATCACCGAAGCCGCGCCCGCGGCGCTGGGCCTGGATCCCGCCGCCGTGCTCGCGAAGTTCGACGTCGAGGTCGAGCGTCCGGCGTCGTTGCTCGGGGTGCGCGTCGTCCCGCTGTCCCTCGTCCGCCGCAGCGACGGTGCCGCTGTCGAGCGGCTGTGGGTGCATGCAGACTCCGGCGTGGTGTACCGGCGTGAGCTGTACGGCGTGGGCGGGAAGCTCGTCGGTCTTGCCGCGATCCTCGACATGCGATGGGGCCGCGACGAGCCCGCCGAGCCCTACGAGCCGGGCTCGGGTGAGGTCTCGCGCGCCCTCGGCGCACGGTCGGCCGACGCTCCGTCGATGCTGCCCAACGGCTATCGCCTCCGGCGCGGATACCGGATCGCCATCGATGACCGCCCGACGGAGCACTGGCTCTACAGCGATGGGCTCCATGCCCTGTCGATCTTCCGAACGCCGGGCGGTCTGCGCCCCCCCGATGGATTCGCGAAGACCGACCTCGGCGGCACGGCGGGGTGGACCGGGCCCGGACCCGGGACGTGGGCCTGGGAGGGCGGAGGAGCCAGCTGGGTCGTCGTCGCCGAGGAGCCGGGCCTCGACCCCGTCCGGCTCACCGAGCCGCTGCCGAAGGGGGGCCGCTCCGCCTGGGCCCGTATGGGATCGCTCTGGTCGGGGGCCCTGCGCGCGATAGGAGATCTCTTCTCCTAGCTGCGGCTTTTATTCGTTCTGTTTGAGTTTCGTGTTCGAGGGGAACCTTATTGGGTGCGACGGCGTTTACCTGATGAGATGCCACAGGCGGTGCTCGATTTCGACTGGATGCTCGCGGCTGCATGCCGCGGACACACCGATCTCTTCTTCGCTCCCGACGAAAGCGAGAGCCGTGCCGAGCGTCGCCGTCGCGAAGCCAACGCGAAGACCGTCTGTAACGCCTGCGAGGTTCGTGTCGATTGCCTCAAGGAGGCATTGGAGCAAGAAGAGCGATTCGGTATCTGGGGCGGCCTGACAGAGCGCGAACGGCGAGCGTTTCTGCGGTCCTGCTCAGGTGAAGGGACTTCCCCCCAGGACATCGCCGCCGGCCCTGGACGACTTGCACGCCTGCCCGCCGTCGTTGTCCAGGGCCGGGCGATGTCATTTTCCACACAGGCAGGATCGCGCGTAGCGCGCCCCTGCGACTGACATCACCACCACGGAGCTCTCGCGTTCGCGCGGGAGCTCCGCGAAGTTTCAGGATCGGCCGTAGGCCGCCCCTGTGAAGGGTTTCAGGATCGGCCGGAAGGCCGCCCCTGGACCAGTTGAAGGGCCGGCCGGGGCGCCCGAATGGGGCGGGGGCGCACCGGCCGGTTTCTTTCTGCAAGAACAGGGGAGCGCGTCCCATCGTTTAGCCTTCATGCGGCATGGGCAGAGCGTCTAGCTCGCTCCTCGACCGCTTGATCTTCGTTGTCGGGGCGCGTCGCAGCGGCACGAACTGGCTCCAGCGCATCGTCGCTGCGCACCCGCGTGTCGTCGGCGTGCCGTCCGAAACCTACCTGTTCTCCCTCGGTCTTCAGCCGCTGGTCGAGCGGTTCCACCACGGTCTCGTCGGCTCGACGCAGACGGGGCTCGTCTACATGGATCGGGAACTGATGCTCGACAATCTGCGGGACTTCGCCGACGCCGTGTTCGAGGGATTGCGCGGCGGTATCGATGCAGGCGCCGACCGGATCGTCGAGCGGACACCCGACCAGGTTCGTCATCTCGATCTGTTGGGCGACATCTATCCCGACGGCCGCATCCTCCACATCGTCCGCGACGGCCGCGACGTGGCCCGATCACTCCGTAGTCAGCCGTGGGGACCATCCTCCATCACCGAGGCCGCGGAGGAGTGGGCTTCGGCGGTCGAGTCGGCCCATGCCGTCGCGCCGCGGCTGCAGCACTACATCGAGCTTCGCTACGAGCAGCTGTTGGCCGACCCGCGGGCCGGCATCGAGCAGGTGTTCTCATGGCTCGGACTGGCGGCCGACGCGGCGGGGGTCGAGCGCTCGCTGGTCGAAGCACAGGTCAGGTTCAACGTGGATCCACAGGCACCCGCCGTGGAGGAGGGGAAGTGGCGGCGAGACTTCTCGGACTCCGACCTCGCCGACTTCGAGCGGGTCGCCGGAACCACGCTGGTCTCGCTGGGGTACGAGCCGGCCGCACCGTCATCGGACGGCAGCCGGGCCGTGGCGCGGCCGACCGCCCTCGCTGCCGACCGGCCAGGGGTGGCGGAACAGCCTGGTGGCTTCCGAGCTGTACTCCGTCGACTCCGACGGAGCCAACGGGGTCGGCGGGGTCGACTCGAGCGGGAGCTCCGCACTCGTCAACGGCGTCTCCAGTTCGTCGTCGATAGGTTCCTGTCGGCCGCCGGCGCCGGGGACTGGGCATCTCTGGACGGGATCCTCACCGAGGCGGCACACGTTCGCATCGTCGACGGCGGCCGGCCGTGGCAGGGCAGGGGGGCCGAGGCGCGGCGACGCCTCATCGACGTCCTCCGAGACGATCCGGCGTTCCATGGGCGCCAGATCCTCGGTGATGTCCACCCGGGGCTCCCCAGCTACACCGTCGTGGCCGCATACCTGCTCTCCGACGGCAGCGTGCTGGACCGTGTCTGGACCCTGACCGTGCAAGGCGAACACATCTCGAGGGTCAGCTACTACGAGCTTCCGACGAAGGCGGGCTCACCCGCCGAGCCGGTGTCGCCGTGAGCGATCGGCCCTCGGTCTCGGTCGTCGTGTCGACGTACCAGCGAGCACGTGCTCTCCCCGGACTCATCGAGGCCTTGGAGCGGCAGACCCACCCCATCGACGAAGTGGTGATCGTCGATAACGGATCGACCGACGGAACCGCTGAGACGCTCGTCGAGATCGCCGATACATCGTCGCTGAACGTCCGCGTCGTCACGCTGGCGGCTAACGAGGGTTCGAGTGGTGGCCGCAACGCCGGATGGCGAGCGGCGAAAGGTGATGTGATCGGATTCACCGACGACGACTGCTTACCAGAGCCGGATTGGGTGATTGAGGGCCTGTCGGCGATGTCCGACGGAGTGGTCCTCGTGCAGGGACGCACCATGCCCCAACGCAAGGTCCGAGCCCTCGAACGCGGCGCGGGCAGCCCGCGGCCCGATGGGCTCTTTCCAACGTGCAACGTGTTCTATCGACGCGACGTCCTGGGCGCGACGGGTGGGTTCGATCGCACCGACGGCGCCCGTCTGGGGTTTGGTCCGGGCTCCTTCGGGAGC
>JBOGXL010000500.1:0-6286 GCA_050694575.1 Actinomycetota bacterium
GCTTCGGATCGATGGCACCGTTCGTGCATCCGGCGGACACCACGTCGTTGCCCACGCGATCGGATCTGAAGCTCCCTTCGCTCGAGAGTCTCTCGGCAGCGCGATCACGGGTCAGCGCGGTCCTGCCGTCCGCGCCGCGAACCTCCCGCCAACAGACGGTCTGGTACGAGCCGATGAGCAGGACGGCGAACGCCGCTGCCTCGAGCGCGATGGGCAACACGACCGCTACCACGGAAACTCGACGTTCCACGCGACGCGCGAAAGCGATCAGATAGAGCACGGCGGGGACGATCAGCGGGAGCCCGGCTCCGGACAAGAACGTGAGCGAGAGGGCGACGCTGGTGACGCCGGCCGGCAGGAGCAGCATCTCGCGCCCGAACGCTCCGAGCAGGCCGAGCACGGCCGGCGCCGCGACCAACCCGGCCAATGCGAGATCGCCGATCCACCACTCCGCGGCGTGGACGGGTGCCATCTCTCCGAAGAGCCGGATGACGCCCAGCGCGAGGGCCATCACGAGACCGATGACCGACGCCGTGAGGGCCAGTCTCGATGCCCGGGCGTGGACGTCCCGTTTCCTCAGAAGCGCGGCGCCTCGCGGTAGCGGCCGTAAACGGCCGCCATCGCCTCGGCGATCTCCCCAACCGTCGCGTAAGCACGCGTCGCATCGAGGATGAACGGGACCAGGTTGTCCTCGCCCCGGCTCGCTTCCGTCAAAGCGCTGAGCGCTCGACTCACCGCACCGTCGTCGCGTTCGGCTCGGAGCTGGTCGAGCTCGGCTACGGCGCGGTCCTCGACCTGCTGGCCGATGCGCAGGAACTCCGGATCGCTCTGCACCGTCTCCGTGAACGCGTTGACTCCCACTTGCACCTGGCGGCCGGCGTCGAATCGGCGCTGCTGGCGATACGCCGCCTCCGCGATCTCCATCTGGAAGTAGCCGTCCTCGATCCCTCGCAAGACACCCTCGAGCATCGAACCGTCGCCCATCTTCTGGATCCGACGGAAGTACTCCTCGGCCTTCTCCTCGATCCGATCCGTGAGCGACTCGACGAAGTGGGAGCCCCCCAGCGGATCTATGACGTTGGCTACGCCCGTCTCATGGGCGATCACCTGCTGTGTGCGGAGGGCGATCTCAACCGCTTCGGCCGAAGGCAGCGCGTAGACCTCGTCGAGCGAGTTCGTGTGGAGTGACTGTGCACCACCTATCACGCCGGCCAGAGCCTCGAGCGCTGTGCGGACGACGTTGTTCACGGGTTGCTGCAAGGTGAGCGAGCAACCGGCCGTTTGGACGTGGAACCGGCACTGCAAAGCTTTGGGTTCGGTGGCGGCGTAACGCTCCTTCATCCAGCGTGCCCATACGCGACGTGCAGCGCGGAACTTCGCGATCTCCTCGAAGAAGTCGATATGGGAGTTGAAGAAGAACGAGAGCTGGGGGCCGAAGACGTTCACGTCGAGACCTCGCTGCAGCCCGAGCTCTACGTAGGCGAAGCCGTCGGCGAGTGTGAAGGCGAGCTCCTGAGCGGCCGTGGACCCGGCCTCGCGGATGTGGTAGCCGGAGACGGAGATCGGGTGATAGCGCGGGAGATGCTGCGCGCAGTACTCCATCATGTCTCCGATCAACCGCAGATGCGGACGCGGCGGGTATACCCACTCCTTCTGCGCGATGTACTCCTTCAGTATGTCCGTCTGACAGGTGCCGTCGAGAAGCTCGAACGGGACACCCTGCTGCTCGGCGACGGCGAGGTAGTAGCAGAAGAACGTCGCCGCCGGGCCCGAGATCGTCATCGACACGGAAACGTCTCCCAACGGGATGCCCTTGAAGAGCTTCTCCATGTCGCGGAGCGACGAGACGGATGCACCACAACGTCCGACCTCGCCGACCGAGAGGGGGTCGTCGGCGTCGCGGCCCATGAGCGCCGGCATGTCGAAGGCGACGGACAACCCGGTCTGTCCCTGCTCGAGCAGGAAGTGATAGCGCTCGTTCGTATCGGCCGCCGAGCCGAACCCGGCGAACTGACGCATCGTCCACAGGCGGCCTCGGTGGCCGGACGTGTAGACGCCCCGCGTGTACGGGTAGTCCCCGGGGAACCCGATGGCTTCCGAGTAGTCGCGTTCGTGGTCGTCGATAGGTGTGTAGAGCGGCTTCAGTGGGATGCCGGAGAGCGTCTCGAAGTCGGCATCGCGCTTGGGCGCCTCGTCGTAGCGCTTCTGCCAGTCCAACGCTTCGCGCTCGAGGTCCTTCGGCATCTTCTCTCCAGGGTATCGGGCGCCCTACCCGACCTTGATGCTTTGGCCGCCGTCGACGGGCAGCAGGACCCCCGTGATGAACTTCGCTTCATCGGAGGCGAGGAACAGCGCCGCCTGCGCGATGTCCCAGCCCGTCCCCTGCTTGGCCCCCAGGGGCACCATCCCGTCGCGAAGCTCCACCCATTCCTCCCGCGGACGCCCCGTTGCCTGCACCCACGCATCGATCGCCATGGGTGTGTTCATCAGTCCGGGGAGTATCGCGTTCACTCGGATCTTGTGGCGGGCGTTGGCCATCGCCACCTGCTGGGTGAGAGCATTCACGCCGGCCTTCGACACCTTGTACGCAAGCATCGGCACGCTCGCGATCGACGCGACGGACGAGATGTTGATGATCGCGCCGCCTCCTTGCTCGCGCATCACCGGGACGACGTGTTTGCACGTCAGGAACATGCTCTTGAGGTTGACGTCCATCATCCGGTTCCAGGCGTCCTCGCTCAGCCTGTGGACGTTGCCGTCGTCGCCGCCGATACCGACGTTGTTGTGGAGGACGTCCACCTTGCCCCACTGATCGATACACGCCCTCACGAGCGCCGCGCACTCCTCCGACTTCGTGACGTCGGCCTCGAACGCGAGGGACTCGCCCCCTTCGTCGGCGATGATCTTCTCCGTCTCTTTCGCAGACTCGAGGCGTCGGTCGACGAGCATCACCTTGGCTCCCTCGCGCGCGAAGAGGATGGCTGTCGCACGGCCGTTGCCGATGGTTTCGCCCGGGGTCTGTCCGGCCCCCACGACGATCGCGACCTTCTCGTCCAGCCTCATAACGCCTCCCGCCTGATACCGAAGCGCTTCAAAAGCTCGTCGGCCGCCGAGTAGGGGTCGAGCTTCCGGGCGACGACATCGTCGGTGAGCTTCTCGAGGACGTCCTCGCCTGCGGCTTGCTCGAGCGCCGCCTTCAGACGCTCGCCGACTATCTCACGGATCTCCGCGCCGAAGCGCGCACGGCGCCGCTCCTCGAGCCGATCGCCCGTACGCAGGTGGGACTCGTGGCTGCGGACCGCTTCCCAGAGCGCGTCCACGCCGTCATCGGCGGTCGCGCTGGTGAGGACGACAGGAGGCGGCCAGTCGGCGTCGCGTCCGTGACCGAGCTCGAGCATCGACCGCAGATCGCGGGCCGTCTCGTTCGCCTCGCTCTTGTCGGCCTTGTTCACGCAGAAGATGTCGGCGATCTCCAGGATCCCGGCCTTCGCCGCCTGGATCGCGTCGCCCATCCCGGGAGCGAGCACCACGATCGTCGTGTCGGCCTGCTTGGCGACCTCCACCTCGGACTGCCCGACGCCGACGGTTTCGACAACGACGACATCGGCTCCGGCGGCCTCGAGGACGCGCATCGCCTCGGGCGCAGCCAGTGCAAGCCCTCCGAGGTGGCCGCGCGTTGCCATCGACCGGATGAACACCTTCTCGTCGAGGGCGTGCTCCTGCATCCGCACCCTGTCGCCGAGCAGCGCACCACCGGTGAACGGCGAGGTCGGGTCGCAGGCGATGACGCCGACGCTGAGTTCCGCGGCGCGCGCGCGTCGCACGAGCCCGTCGATCAGCGTCGACTTGCCCGCCCCCGGCGCGCCGGTGATCCCCACCGTCGACGCGTGCCCGGTCAACGGATAGACCTCTTTCAGCACCTGGGACGCTTCGGGGGCGCCGTCCTCGACCAAGGAGATGAGGCGGGCCACGGCACGACGGTCCCCAGACCTCAAGCCGTCGACGAGGCCCATGACGTCCGGCATGCCTACGAGTCCGGGAACTCGGTCGTGACGGCTCGCGCGATCTTGACGAGAGCGTCGGCGGCTTTGACCTCGCGCGCAAGCGTCGGCAGGTCGCCGGCGACCTTCAACTTGCCCTGGAGCATCCCCTTGATCGGATCGAGCTTCCCTAGGATGACTTCCTTCCATCGTGTATAGGGAGCTCGGATCACAAAGGTCGCCCTGTCGCCTTCGTCCGCCGTGACGACGCGCGCGTCCTCGCAGCGCCCGTTGCGGATGACGAAGAGTCCCCAGAGATCGACCGGGATACCCTTCTCGGGTTCAGCCTCGACGACCAGCGCGATGTCCCACTCCCAACCCTTCGCCGCCTCGGCGATGTCGGCATCGCTATTGATGGCGTCCATGTACGCCTCGAGCCACTGGGGCGTCGCGAACTTCGGCATGGAAGAACTCTACGCAGACGCCGGAACGGGTGCCTCGACACGCTTGATGTCGGCGCCGAGCCCGGAGAGCTTCCCTTCGAGATTTTCGTAGCGGCGGTCGATGTGGATGATGTCCTCCACCACCGTTCGACCGCGAGCGGCGAGCCCCGCGATCACAAGAGCCGCTCCCGCGCTGACGTCCGCCGCCTTCACGTGCGCGCCGGTGAGCTCCTCGATGCCTCGGACGACCGCGTAGTGGCGTTCGACGCGGATGTCGGCGCCCATGCGCGCGAGCTCGTCAACGTGGAAGAACCTCGCGTCGTAGATGTTCTCCGTGATGATCGACGTGCCGTCGGCGAGCGTCAGCAGCGACATCGCCATCGGTTGGAGGTCCGTGGGGAACCCGGGATACGGCAGCGTTGAGATGTCGATGGGGTTCGGCCGTTCGTCCGCCCGGACGTGAACGCGATCCTCGCCGACGTCGATGGAGATCCCAACGGCCTCGAGGGTCTTGAGCACGATCTCGAGATGCGCCGGGCGCATGTCGCGCACGACGACGTCCCCGCCCGTCGCCGCCGTCGCCATGAGGAAGGTCGCAGCCTCGAGGCGGTCCGGCATGACCTCGTAGTCCGTCGGACGCAGCTCGTCCACGCCTTCGATCTCGATGGTGTGCGTGCCGGCACCCGAGATGCGCGCGCCCATGCTCGTCAGGAACGACGCCAGGTCGCAGATCTCCGGCTCCCGGGAGGCATTGTCGATGACCGTCCGGCCGGCGGCGGCGACCCCGGCCATCGCCAGGCTCTCCGTAGCGCCGTGGCTCGGGTACTCGAGCTTGATCGCCGCACCACGCAACCCCGGGCACGTCGCTTCGACGAAGCCGTGCGCAACCCGGATCTCGGCCCCCATCTGCTCGAGGCCCCGCAGGTGGAGGTCGATGGGACGGGGACCGAGGAAATCCCCGCCGGGGAGAGCAACCTTGGCTCGCCCCTCGCGAACGAGCAGTGGCGCGAGCACGGCCGTCGACGCCCGCATGCGGCTCACGAGCTCGTACGGAGCCTCCACACCCAGCCGCTGGGGGACGGTGATCTCGGCCACGCCGCCTTCGACGGTGAGCTCGGCTCCCAGGTGCCGAAGGACGTCGGCGAACCACCTGATGTCGGCCACGTCGGCGACGCGCCGGATCGTCGTCGTGCCGGCGGCGAGCAACGACGCCGCCATCAGCTTGAGGGCGCTGTTCTTCGTCGCTCCCGAGCAGGCCACCTCGCCCTTCAGGGGGTGACCGCCCTCGATGAGGTAGGCCTGGGTCATGGACGCCTAGAGGGTAACCGGCGCAACGTCCCGCGACGGTCCGCACGCCCGTGTAGCCTCTGCCGCGAGCCGACCCGGGAGCTGGCATGCGAGCGAGATTCGTTGCTGTTGTGGCGCTGGCCGTCCTCACCGTGTCCACGTCCGGTGCGCTAACGGGCCGGAGCACTCGCTCTCCCACCGACGAGCCGACGGTCCCGGTGACGATCCGGATCGCTCACAGGGACCCGGCGGTCCGGACGGCACAAGCGTCCCGGGCCGAGGGGCCGGCCGTCCGTTCCACGACCGTGGAGCCGGCGCGGGCCATCGAGGAGTCGCAGCCGGCGAAGGTGGCCCGAACCGATCCGAGGCCGCCCGGGGTTATCCGTGTATGGCACGTGATGTACGCCACCACTCGGCCCTCCGACGCGAAGACCTCCGCGAAGGGGTCGCCGTGCCCGAACGCTTCGACGTGCGACAGCAACCAGGTGCGCGAGGGTCGGTGGCCGACCGACGATTCGGGCCGAGCCGTTATCCCGTTCGCCTTCAACGACGAGGGACGTCGTCCGGCGCGGGCGG
>JBOGXL010000501.1:0-2097 GCA_050694575.1 Actinomycetota bacterium
CTTTGCTCGTCCGGCCGCCACGACGAGGATGTCGGCCTGCGAGGTGTAGCGCGCGAGGTCCCTCGTGCCCGTGTGACACAGGGTGACGGTGGCGTTGGCGTCCTCTGCCTTGTTGGACAAGAGGACCGACAGCGGACGGCCGACGAGGACACTGCGTCCCACAACGACCACGAGCTGTCCGGCGATCGGTATGCCCGACCGCACGAGCAGCTGTTGCACGCCGTACGGCGTACACGAGACGTAGCGCGGCTGACCGCGCATGAGCAGACCCTGGTTGGTCGGGTGGAGCCCGTCGACGTCCTTCACAGGGTCGATGCGTCGCAGGAACGCGGGCTCGTCGAGGTGTGGCGATATAGGTGACTGCAGAAGGATCCCGTGGATGCTGGGGTCGGCATTCAGCGCGTCGATGAGCTCCTCGAGGTCGTCGGCCTCGGTCGCCGGCGGCATCTTGTGCGTGACGCTCTCGATACCGAGCTTGCGGGCGTCGCGTCCCTTGAGCCGGACGTAGGTCGCCGAGGCAGGATCGTCGCCGACGAGGATGACCGCCAAGCCCGGCGTCGTCCCTTTGGCCTCGAGGCTCTCGATCCGCTCGCGGAGCTCGTCGAGGATCTCCCCCGCGATCTTCGTCCCGTCGATGATGTCCGCCAAGGGGCCTCCCACTCCTTCGGAACCGTAGGGTACTTCCGCGCGGCGACGCGCGTGCCGTGTGAACCTTTCGTGGGCCGGCGGGGTTGAGGAGGCGAGAGGGCAGGTCAGGATGGAGCGAAGCGACTCCCCCATATTGGACGAAGACCGGGAACGAGCGATGCGTTCACTAGAGCGTTGGGTAACGGCGTACCAACCCGTCGTCTACCGGGCCGCGTATCTGATCCTCCGGGACACCTCGGCCGCCGAGGACGTAGCCCAAGAGACCTTCCTCCGAGCCTTCCGGGCGGCTCATCGTGTCGACCCGGGCGAAGGTGCGCGGGCCTGGCTGTACCGGATCGCCGTCAACACCGCCTTGAACGAAGTACGCCGGCGCAAGCGCGAGACGGCGGCCGTGGAGCGCGTCGGGCCCGTCGGGGTCGCTCCGGACGCAACCGACGCGCGCGACACGGCCGCCGTCGTCGCGGAAGCGATCGATCGGCTCCCCGATCGTCTGCGAGTGACGGTGATCTGCCGGTACTTCCTCGAGCTCTCCGAACGCGAGATCTCCCAAGCACTGAAGGTTCGCCCCGGAACCGTGAAGTCGCGCCTGCACGAGGCGCGCCGATTGCTCGCCGGCGACGACGCGATGGCCGTCGCCGCGGGCGCAAGTGGCTAGGTGATGCAGATGGCAAAAGACATCGAGTCCGAGATCCGCATGGCGTTGGATCAGAAGGCGCACGAGGTGGACGTCCCCGCCGACCTCGCGAGCCGAACCCTGCACGAAGCGACTGAGGGCGCGCGCCGCCGTGGTCTTCGTGAGCGGCTCCGCGCGCGCCTCGATGCGTGGCGATACCGCGCCGGGGTGTCCGGGTATCCGCGCTGGGCGTACGCCGGCGCCGCCGCAGCCATGGCCGGGCTCCTGTTCGTCGTCGGGTCCTTCGTCCGGACCGATCCGATGCTGGATCAGCCTGTGGCCGAGCCCGCCGTCGGCGCGGCGACGGTCGTCGAGGACTCGTCCGGGCCCGTCGAGCTCGCTCCGGGGGCCGAGCCCGCGCGGCGCGATGAGGAACTGGCCAAGGGCGCGCCGGATGTGGCGACGGGAGGCACGGGCGGCGGAACCTCTTCGCAGATCGCGCCCGTTCCGCCCGTGCCCTCGCGGCCCGGACAGTTCCCTCCGAAGATCGTCCGGACGGCCAACCTCGAGGTCGAGGTCCCGTCTTTCGATCGCGCCTGGGCTCGCGCCAACGCGCTCGCGACCCGCCACGGAGGCTTCGTCACGAGCTCCGAAGCCGGACTCGAGCGCGGCACCGTCGTCCTGCGCGTCCCGGCGAACAAGCTGGAAGCGGCGCTCGCCGACCTGCGCGAGCTCGGCAAGGTCATCACGACCTCCACAACCGCTGAAGACGTCTCCGCGCAGATCGTCGACATCGACGCCAGACTGCGCACGCTCGAAGCTGAGGAGCTCCAGCT
>JBOGXL010000502.1:0-5388 GCA_050694575.1 Actinomycetota bacterium
CCCGCGTGGCGTCACATCGCCCTCCTCTGCTGCAAAGGATAGACCGGCATGGCAAGTGCCCAGGTAGGCCTACCATCAAACCCGCCATGCCGAAATCGCCCGAACGGGGGGCTCTCGTCGGACCCGAGGGAATCGTGGCCGACCGGGTCGAGTGGGCGACGTCCTTCCGGGCCCGGCGCCGCGGCGTCATCGGGCGGGATCCGCTCGGCCCGCACGAGGCTCTGGTCATCTGGCCGTGCCGACGGATCCACACCAAGGGCGTTGCCTATCCGCTCGACGTCGTCTTCTGCGATCGACGGTGGCGAGTGCTGCATGTCCAAACCGTCCCTCCGCAACAGCTGTCGCGCCGGATCTGGCGCGCGAAGGGCTGCGTGGAGCTCGCCGCCGGACGAGCACGAGCGTGCGGGGTCGTGCCGGGCGTGCGCCTTCGTTTCTCGGGGGAGCGATGACCGACAGGTCCGGACGGCTGTTCGTCGTCGCGACGCCCATCGGGAACCTCGCCGACATCACGTTGCGGGCGATACGGGTTCTCGGCGAGGTCGACGTGATAGCGGCCGAGGATACGAGGACCACCCGGAAGCTTTTGGCCCATCACGGGATCCGGACGCCGCTGGTCTCGTACCACGAGCACAACGAAGCGGTGCGCACTCCCGAGCTCCTCGAGCGGATGCTGGACGGTCAACGAGTTGCCCTCGTCTCCGAGGCCGGCACACCGTCGATCTCCGATCCCGGCCACCGGCTCGTCCACGAATCGATAGAGGCCTCGATCACCGTTGAGCCCGTGCCGGGAGCGTCCGCTCTTCTCGCGGCCGTCGTCGTGTCGGGGTTGCCGGCCGAGTCGTTCGTCTTCGAGGGGTTCTTGCCCCGAAGGCGGACAGAGAGACGGCGGCGGCTCGAGTCCCTGGCGGCCGAGCGCAGGACCCTCGTCTTCTTCGAGGCGCCGCACCGCCTGGACCACTCCCTCACGGATCTCTTCGAGGTGCTCGGGGACCGGAGGGTCGCGCTGTGCCGCGAGCTGACCAAGCTCCACGAAGAGGTCATTCGTGGTTCCGTCTCGGAGCTCATCGCTTCGCTGCGGCGGGCGCCCGTGAAGGGCGAGATCGTCCTCGTCGTCGACGGCGCGCGCGCCGACTCCGTCGTTGACCTCGAAGCCGCTGCCGAGGAGGCTCTCGCGCGCGTCCGGGCGGGGGAATCTGTGCGCGAAGCGACGCGCAACGTCGCCACGGAGCGCGGCGTGCCGCGACGACCACTGTACGATCGGGTGCTCCAACGACGGAAAGACGAGCGATGAGCGACAAGACCTTCTACATCACGACGCCTATCTACTACGTCAACGACCTGCCGCACCTCGGCCACGCGTACTCGACGGTGATCGCCGACGTGATAGCGCGATGGCACCGGCTCCACGGCCGCGACGTCTTCCTCCTGACCGGCACGGACGAGCACGGAGACAAGAACGCTCGCCAAGCCGAAGCCGAGGGCAAGACGCCCGAGGAGTACGTCGACGGGATAGTGCCGCGTTGGAAGGACCTGTGGAAGAAACTCGAGATCTCCAACGACGACTACATCCGGACGACCGAGGAGCGGCACAAGCGGCAAGTCGCGCCCTTCGTGAAGCGCCTCGAGGAAGCCGGAGACATCTACCTGGATGTCTATGAAGGCTGGTATTGCGTCCGGTGTGAGGAGTTCAAGTCCGACGACGAGCTGATCGACGGGATGTGTCGCGAGCATCCGGGCCAAGCCGTCGAGCGCGTCAAGGAGGACAACTACTTCTTCCGCCTATCGAGATACAACGACGCCTTGCTCGAGCTCTACGAGAAGGATCCAGACTTCCTGCGTCCCCAGCGTGCGTACAACGAGATGCTGTCGCTGCTCCGCCAAGGTCTGCAGGACCAACCGATCACGCGACCTTCGGTGAAGTGGGGTGTGCAGTCGCCGTGGGACCCGGGGCACGTCATCTACATCTGGATCGAGGCGCTTCAGAACTACATCACGGCCATCGGGTTCGCGGACGACCCCGACCGCTTCGCTTCGATCTGGCCGGCCGACGTTCATCTCATGGGCAAGGAGATAGTCAGGCATCACGCCGTCGTGTGGCCCGCGCTGTTGATGTCAGCCGGCGTGGTGTTGCCCAAGCGCGTCTTCGCGCACGGCCACCTCCTCGCAGGTGGCGAGAAGATCTCGAAGTCGGGGCGCCGGATCATCGACATCTCGCCGTACGAGCTCATCGACATCTACGGAGTGGACGGCTACCGCTTCCACTTCGTTCGGTCGGTGTCGTTCGGCGACGACGGCAATTTCTCTCTGGAGGAGATGCAGGCTCGCCACAACGCCGAGCTCGCCAACGACCTCGGGAACCTGGCCAGCCGAACCATCGCGATGGTCGAGCGGTACTTCATGGGCATCGTGCCGGCCCCCGAGGTCTCGGAGGCTCCGGAAGAGGCCCTGCGCACGACGATCGCCGAGGCCGGACAAGCGGCCGATGACCTCATGAGCGATCTGAAGGTGACGGAGGCCGTCGCAGCGGTGTGGGAGATCGTGCGCCACGGCAACCGCTACCTGGTCGAGCGCGAGCCGTGGAAGCTGGCCCGGGACGAGGCGAACCTGCCTCTCGTCGCGGGAGTGCTCCACGTCACCGTCGAGGCGCTCACGGTCTTGGCGGCGCTCCTCGAACCCGTGATGCCGCAGGCCATGCGCGAGCTCTGGCGACGGTTGGGCTACGAAGGCGAGCCGAGGCCCGACCCACCGTCGCCCGAGGGCAACCGCGTAAGCGTGGCCGAGGCGCTGTTCCCCCGGCTCGACGCGTGAGCCCGGCGGCCGGGCCGGGCTGGATCGATACGCACTGCCACGTTTCCCACATCGACGCTCCCGCGACGGAGGTGCTGGCGGCGGCGGCCGCGCAGGGGGTCGATGTCGTCGTCGACATCGGGATGGGGACGGAGGAGTCGACGGCGGCGGCTCGGCGAGCGGTCGAGCTGGCGCCTGCCCTCTATGCGACGGTTGGTGTCCATCCCAACGAGCTGTCGGAGTTCGAGCGCGACCCCGGCGCGACCCTGTCGGCTTTGCGGCGGCTCGCCGCCGAGCCGCGTGTGGTGGGTATCGGGGAGACCGGACTCGACACCTATCGGGATCGGTGGCCGGTCGAGCTCCAAGAGGAGGCGTTCCGCGCGCAGATCGACATCGCCATCGAGACCGACACGACATTGGTCATCCACTGCCGGGACGCCCACGACACGGTCCTCAGTGTGCTCGACGACGCGGCACCCGATCGCGTCGTCATGCACTGCTTCTCCGGCGACCTGGCTTTCGCGCGGACGTGCGCCGAGCGCGGCTACTTCTGCTCCTTCGCCGGAAACCTGACGTACAAGAAGAACGAGGAGCTCCGCACGGCCGCCGCCCAAGTCCCGGCGGAGCTCCTCCTCATCGAGACAGACGCTCCGTTCCTGGCTCCCGAAGGCCACCGCGGCAAGCCGAACAGCCCCGCGTTGCTCCCGACGACCGCCGCCGTCCTGGCCGAGGTTCGCCGGCTCGCGTCGGACGACCTCGCGATGCTTTTGCGCGACAACACGACGCGCGCGTTCGGCCTCGACTGACGACGAACGCCTGTTCGTCTGCTTGGGTTTGCAAGCAGCGCGCGCTATTGACTACCTTCCGGCGGTCCTATGGCGGGAACCGCGTCTGTACTTCTGGCCCCTGCACGGCCGCGTCCGCATGCCGTCGAAGAGCCTCCGCACCCCGAACCGGTGCCGGCTCGGTCGGCGGGCCCGATGCTGGACCCGAGCGCGCGCTTGCTCCTTCGCCTCGCGTTGCTGGCGATCGCCGTCGCCGCACCGATCGTCGCCTTCGCCGGCGAGCGGAAGGTCGACCTCGACGTCGAGGGCGAGGTGCGCACGATCCGGACGTATGCCACGAGCGCGTCCGATCTGCTCGAGCGCAAGGGCATACGTCCCGAGCGGTCGGACCTCGTGACCCCGAAGAAGGATCTGGGCGACGGCGGGCGTGTCGTCTATCGCCGGGCGAAGTCGATCCGGCTGATCCTGGACGGCGAGCCGCGGACGGTCGTCGCCCGCGGCCTCACCGTCGGCGACGCACTCAACGACCTCGGTCTGGTGCCGGGCCCGAAGGATCACGTGCACCCGGCCCGCGCCACGAAGCTCCGCCCGGCGATGTCCCTCTTCGTCCGCAACGCGATCCATGCGAAGGTCCGCGCCGACGGACGTCTTCGTGACGTCGTCTCGAGCGCCGACAGCGTCCGCAACCTCCTGACCCACGCCGGCGTCGGGATCGGGCCGGACGACTACGTCTTCCCGGCCGCCGACACCGAGCCGCGAGACGGGATGTGGATCCGCGTAGTGCGGGTACAGCGCATCGAGGACGCGAAGAGTGTCCGTATCCCGTTCCGGTACATCACCCATCGCGATCCGGAGATGGAGAGCGGCGTTCGCAAGGTCATCCAGCAAGGGGCCGAAGGCTTGAAGGTCCAGCACTTCCGCGTCGTCCTCGAGGACGGACGCCGGGTGTCGAGCATCCTCCTCGGCGAGCGCGTCGTGCGCTCAGCCCGCGATCACGTCGTCCGCGTTGGTACGAAGGAACCGACCTTCAAGGGCGGTGGAGGGTCGCAGGAGGGTCTCGCGTCCTGGTACAGCTCCGACGGTCTCGTGGCCGCGCATCGCTCGTTGCCCATGGGCTCCGTCGTGCGGGTGACGAACGTGGACACCGGACAATCGGTCAACGTCCGCATCGCCGACCGCGGGCCGTGGGTCGACGGGCGCGTGATAGATCTCTCCGACGACGCCTTCCAACGCCTGGCACCGCTGGGCAAGGGCACGGTGAAGGTCAAGGTCCAGAGCTAGGGGCGGGCTCAGGCGTTGTTCGTGACAATGGGGTTGTGCTCCGGCAGGTCACACCGTCCATCGCCATAGATCTCCTTCAGCGTCACAAGCTGCGCGCAGGTCGGCGACACGGGCAACACTTCCTCGTCGATCCCAACACCGTTCGTCGCATAGTCCGGCTCGCGGGCGTGCGGGCCGGCGACACGATCCTGGAGATCGGCCCGGGCCTGGGCTCGTTGACCGTTGCGCTGGCTTCGGGGGCCGCGCGCGTGGTCGCCGTCGAGATCGACGCCACTGTGGCCGAAGCGCTGGCCGAGGTCGTCGGCGGAGCGTCCAACGTCGAGGTGGTCATCGGCGATGCGCTGGACGTCGACCTCGCCCAAGCGCTGGGTGGACCAGCGCGCCTGGTCGCGAACCTCCCGTACAACGTCGCGACACAGGTGCTGTTGCGCGTCCTCGATGAAGTACCGGAGGTGAAGGACGGGCTCGTGATGGTGCAGCGCGAGGTAGGTGAGCGCTGGACGGCGCCGCCCGGCTCCCGTGCCTACGGGGCGGT
>JBOGXL010000503.1:0-4450 GCA_050694575.1 Actinomycetota bacterium
GGCCCCGCCGGGGGAGCGGGGCGACAGCCGGAACGCCGAACCTTCGTGGCACGGACCCACGGCTTCGCCCGGTGCGTAGGGTTTAGCCGAACGGGAATGAGAGACTTCACCTGATGCGACGAGCTCTACGAGTACTGGCGGTCGTCGGCGTGTGGGCGGGAGCTTCGTTCTTCGGCCCTTCGGCCCAAGCGCACCACGTCATCTCGTTCCACGCGTGCAGCGACGCGGAGCCCAGCCCGACACCGACCGGTTCGCCGTCGGCGAGCCCGACGCCGACCCCGGGCCCGCAGGCGTGTGTTCCCGCCGAAGGGTCGAAGCTCACCGGCGTGGTGAACCTGTCCTTCGAGGTCGTCGCCGACTCGGCGCGTCCGATCAAGCGCGTCGACCTGTTCATCCTCTCCGAGGAAGACGGCATCCCCAGCCCCAACGATCGAGCTCCCGTCGACTCGTGGTCGTTCGCGCAGGACGATCGCGTGGCCCGGCAGACGTTCCGGTACACCTGGGACACCACGGCACTTACGCCGTACAACGGCCGCTACAAGGTGCAGGTCGTCGCCTCGACGTACAACTCGAGTCACCCCTCGCAGGGCTCGTCGCCGGCGTGCACTCAGGACCGTTGCGTGGCCGAACGTCGCGACCTGCGCGTCGACAACCAGCCGATGACCCCTGCAGCTCCGCGCATCGTGGCGAAGACCGGGACGACGGTGTCGGTCGAGTGGGACAAGGCCCCCGAGCCGGACGTCCTGTCCTACCAGCTCTACCGCACCAAGACCTCTTCGCCCGAGAAGGTCCCCGTGCTGGCCGAGTTCAAAGAGGTGGCATCGGTCTCCACGCTCAGCGTGCGTGACGAAGTGAAGAGCGAAGGCGTGTATTGGTACGTGCTGATCGTCACGCGACGCAGCGTCGTGACACCGGAGCAGGGCGTGAGGTCGGCTCCCTCGCCTATCTCCAAGGCGGCCGAGGTGAAAGTCGTCGACGAGGACGATGACGGCCCGGGTGGCGGCGGCGCTCCGGCTCCGACCTTCCAGCCGCGTGTCGTATCGAGGTTGCCCCGCCTGACGGTGGGCAGCGGAGCCTTGCGTCCGCCACCGGTTCCGGACGCGCCGTTCTCGGCCGTCCTTCCCTACGACCTGCCCGAGGGCGCCGAAGAGGTCCCCGCCGAAGACCCGGGCGTCGGGGAACCGCGCGGTCCCGTGTTGCCGGTTGCGGTCGGTGCGTTCCTCGTCTCCTCGGCCCTCGCCCTGGGCCGCATGCCCTACTAGGCGGCTCAAGACCCGCGCCGCACGGCGCGTAGGCTGCCCGTAGATGGACGAACGCGCGGCGCAAGCCGTCGCCGATCGCTGGTCGGGTGGTTCCGGTCTCGTCCCTCGGGGGCCGAAGATCGTTCTCGCTGCGCGTCCGTGCCTGGCGTCCGACGTCGAGCTGCACACCGGACGTCGTCCCCGCGGCGTGTCGTCGTTGTGGCGCGTCGAGCTCGGAGGGCGGTTCCTGCGCTCCGGAGGCATCGTCTATCCCGGTGGCGTTCCGTACCCCGACGAGCTCCACAGTCAGACTGCGGTCATCGCCAACGAGGTGTGGCTGTACGTCGACGACGACGGCGACGTCCTCGGCACGTACTGGTGGCCCGACGCCGTGCGACGTCCCATCGCGTCGAAGCCGCGTGAGGATTACCCGGACGATCTGGTGGTGCACCCAGCCGATGCGCAACGCAGCGCGAGCTTCCCCTTCGGTCTCCCCGACTTCGCGCCGTGGGAACCGGTCGCCGCGGTTTGCCTCGGCGGACGTGAAGCGATCGTGTTCCTCACGCGGGGGCCTGTGCCGGATCCGCTCAACGAGATGCTCGTGTTCGAGCAGGGCGGACTTTCGTTGCGCGCCGGCGCCGACGACGAACCACCCGAGGCCGAGGACTTCGCGCGCAAGCACTCACCGCCCTACCGGCGCCTACGGGGCCCGGGCGCCCACGCCGTCGGACGGGAGCAGGGCCGGGCGCTCGGCCCCCAGACGTGGCCGTGGCCCGGCGAGCTGCGCTGGTGGACCGACGGCGTGACCTACGAGCTCAAAGGATTCGTCCCGCTGCAGACCCTCCAGGACGTCGCCGCAACGATCGGGACGCCGGTCTAACGGCGCAGCAGCAGGTCGAGCACGCGCACGGCTCCGGCCTTGTGCAGGGGTTCGTTCCAATTGCCGCACTTCGGCGACTGCACGCACGACGGACACCCCGCCGCACACGGACAGTTGTGCACGTGGTCCCTCGTCGCGCGGAGATGCTCGCGCGCGACGTCGAAGGCGTGGTCGGAGATCCCGGCACCCATCGGGTACCCGTCGTAGATGAAGATCGTCGGGTCGCCGGTGTCGGGGTGGAAGTTCGTCGACAGGCCGCCGATGTCCCAGCGATCGCACATCGCGAAGACGGGAAGGATGCCGATGCCGGCGTGCTCGGCCGCGTGCAGGGCGCCGAGCATCACGTCCTCTTCGTCTTCGAGGCCGCGCAGGGCTCGGCGGACCTTGGGGTCGTCCATCACGTACCAGACCGCTCGCGTGACGAGGCGCTGCGGAGGAAGGTCGAGCTCGTGCGTCTCGATGACGTCGCCACCCGGTAGCTTCCGGCGCTGGTAGCCGATCACCTGCTCGGTCACCTCAACGAGCCCGTGAGCGAGCTTGTTCGGCCCCAGGCGTCCCGTTCGCTCTTCGTCGCTGACGACGAGGTCGATGTCGGTCTTGGATTGCGTGTACTCCTCGACGGCGTCGAGCTTCACCAGGGCGACGCGATCTTCGATGACGAGCTCTGTGACGCGGTACGTCTCGCCTTGGTGCAGGTAAACGGCTCCGGGATGGACGGTCGCGAACGCGCGCGCACCGTCGACGGTGCCGACCAGGCGTCCGGTGCCTTCCTCGACGATGCGGAAGCGCAAGCTGCCGGCCGACCGGATGTCGATGTCGGGAGCCGGCGGCCGGCGACGTGCCCAGTACAGCCGCCCGCTGCGCTCCCGCAGATCGCCAGACTCGACGAGCTCCCGCGCGATCTGTGCTACGGCCTCACCGCCTAGCGTGTCGGTCTCTCCCTGCGCCAACGGGAGCTCGTAGGCGGCACAGCCGACGTGTGGCTTGAGCACGTGTGGGTTCGCTGGGTTCACGAGCGCCGCCTCGTGCGGCTTGGCGAAGAATTCGTTCGGGTGGTTGGCGTAGTACTGGTCGAGCGGCTCGTCCTGCGGGACGACGACGGCGAGCGAGGGCTGTCCGGATCGTCCGGCGCGGCCTGCTTGCTGGCGGGCAGAGGACACGGTGCCGGGGAACCCGTTGAGGACGACGGCGTCGAGGTCGCCGATGTCGATACCGAGCTCGAGCGCGTTGGTGGCCGACACGCCGTCGTAGCGTCCGGACTGCAGGCCGGACTCGATCTCGCGACGCTCGGAGGCGAGGTACCCGGCCCGGTAGGCGACGATGTTGCCGTCGGTCCCGTGTTCCTTTCGCCTCGCGTACTTCGCGACGAGCTCGGCCCCCACTCGGGTCTTCGAGAAGGCGAGGGTCCGCGCGTCGAAGCCGACGAGCTCGGAGAGGACCTTGGCCGACTCGACGTTGGACGACCGGCGACGGCCGTCCTGCTCGTCGTCCAGGAACGGCGGGTTCCAGAAGACGAAGTGGCGCTCTCCGTTCGGTGCGCCGTCTTCGGTCACCGCTTCAACCGGGAGCCCGGTCAGAGCGCAAGCGTGCTCGGCGGGGTTGCCGATCGTCGCCGAGGCGAGCGCGAAGGTCGGCGACGAGCCGTAGCGGGAGGCGACGCGGCGCAGACGCCGAAGGATCAGGGCCACGTGGGAGCCGAAGATGCCGCGCAGGACGTGCGCTTCGTCCACGACGACGAAGGCCAGCTTGCTGAGGAACGGTCTCCACAGTTGGTGGTAGGGCAGGATCCCCACGTGGATCATGTCCGGGTTGGTCAGGACGAAGTTGGCCTTGCGCCGGATGGAAGCGCGCACACCTGTCGGCGTGTCGCCGTCGTAGGTGTCCGCCCTGACCTCCTCGAGCGGGACACGCTCGATCTGGCGCAGCTGGTCCTGCGCGAGGGCTTTCGTCGGTGAGAGATAGAGAGCGACGCCGCCGCGCAGTATCGATTCGAGGATCGGCACGTGATAGGCGAGCGTCTTGCCCGACGCGGTGCCCGTCGCGATGACCGTGTGTCTGCCCTCGCGAAGCTTGTCGATGGCCGCCGCCTGGTGGGTGAAGAAGCGTTCGATGCCGGCGTTCGCGAGCGCGCGTGCGAGCTCATCGGGAAGCGGCTTCGAAAGTTCGGCGAACGACGGATCACGTTTGGGGAGCTTGCGCGAGACGACGATCTGTCCTTCGTAGTCCGTGCGGCTGCTCAGATCGGCGAGTACGAACCCCGGATTCACGACGTAAGCCTAGAATCTGCCGATGCCACGAGCGCTCGTAACCGGTATCACGGGCCAGGACG
>JBOGXL010000504.1:0-3263 GCA_050694575.1 Actinomycetota bacterium
GTCCATGAGGTTGCGGATGATCTCGAAGGCCTCCGGACCGCCTTCGTCCAGCTGTGGCTCGACCGGGTAGATCCGCTGTTCGATGAAGTCGAGCACCTTCTTGCGGATCGGTTTGACGTGCTCCGGAACCGCGAATGTCAGCGTCATCGAGGCGTGTCCTCTTTCGTGCATGGACAAAGGCGTGTCGACGGTACTCCTGGTATAGGCTCGCACGCGACCCGGAAGCCCCAGACGAGAGCGGAGAACCATCGATGCAGCGTGCCTTCCGGCTGGTCGCGGGTATCTTGCTCGTGATCGTCGCCTCGACGGCGTGCGCGCTCGAGCCGAGCGACCTCGGGGAAACTGAGGAGCGCTACCTGGAGCGGCTGGAAGGTGTGCTGCGCCCGCTTCGTGAGACCACCGCCACGTTCCGGCGGCTCTTCCAGGACACCGACAGCCGGACCCGGTTCACCGAGGACCTCAAGCGTGTTCCGGCCTCGGCCCGCATGGTGAGCGTCTTCCGCGATCTGGACGAGATGGAGCCGCCGCCCCGATTCTCCTCCGATCAGCGGCGACTGATGCGCACGCTGGCCGAGATGGTGCCTCCCACGCGGACGGCGCAGCAGCTGGCCAGGGATGACGAGTTCGTTCGGGCATCGGCTGCCCACGCCCGTGTCACCGTGCTGTACCAGAAGTCACTGCTCGAATACACGAGCCGCTTCTGCATAGTGGCCGCGACGTCGGCGGCCGAGCGGGATCTGTGTGACCCGGCCGGCATCCTGCCCGGAGCCGGGTACGGCGAGCGGTTGCACGGCGTCCTCGCCCGGGCATCGGCCGAGTTCACGCCGAGAGGTTTCTTCTTCGTCGGCCGGACGTACACGAACTCCGAGGTCGCCGAATACCTCACGAGCGTCGGACCGACGCTCGTCGACGAGGTCGAGCGCGCACGGGACGAGATCCGTCGGCTCGTGCCTCCGGACGAGTTCGCCGCCGATCAGCGCGTGCTCGAGGAGTACTTCACCGACATCTCGCGCATCTCCGCCAACATCGCGAAGGCGGCCGTGGACGATCCCGACCGGTTGCTCCGACTCTTCCCCGAGTCGCGCACGGTCGTGAGCCGCGCGCGCAGCCGGTTGTCCGAGGACATTCGGCCGGCCGTGGCCGTGTGGTTCTTCCCGTCCGCCGAAGAAGAGAGCTGAGCCCTTTTAGGATCGGAGGTGGACGACGCCTTCGCCGCCCTCGCCGACGCCGTAGCCGACGCACTCTCACCCACACCACCTCACATCGTGGCGATCGGCGGAGCCGTCGCGGTGGGGAAGTCGACCATCGCCGGCGAGCTCGCCCGCGAGCTCGAGCGCCGGGGCCGTCGCGTTGTCGTCGTCGCGACCGATGCGTTCCTTCTGTCGAATACGGTCTTGCACGAGCGTGGGCTCGGTCTGCGCAAGGGCTTCCCCGAGTCCTTCGATCTCGCGGCCGTGCAGCGATTCATCGGGGAGATCAGGGCGGGGGCCGAGACGATCCGTGTGCCGGTGTACTCGCACCGGACCTACGACGTCGTTCCCGACGAAGCGCTCGAGATCACCCGACCAGACCTCGTTGTGCTGGAAGGTGTCATCGCTTTGCACCCTCCTGTGGCCGACGCCGTCGACGTCGGCGTCTACGTCAACGCCGAAGAGGAGGATGTCCGCGAGTGGTTCGTCGATCGGTTCCGTCGGCTGACGGCCGCGGCGCGCGACGATCCGTCGTCCTTCTACCACGGTTTCTCGGCGATCCCCGACGACCAGCTGACGGCACTCGCCACATCGACGTGGGACTCGATCAACGGGGTGAACCTGCACGAGCACATCCTGCCGTCGCGCGAGCGGGCCGGGATCATCGTCGACAAGACGGCCGCTCACGCGATCGCCGCCCTCCGTAAAGTAAAGACGTGACATTTCGGGGATGGCGTGAGGACGCGCTCGAGTTCTACGAGGGCCTGGAAGCGGACAACTCGAAGACGTACTGGCAGCAGAACAAGTCCGTGTTCGAGGAACAGGTCCGGGGGCCCATGGAGGCGCTGCTCGCCGAGCTGGCGCGCGAGTTCGGCGAAGGCAAGATCTTCCGCCCCTATCGCGACATCCGCTTCAGTGCCGACAAGTCACTCTACAAGACGCACATGGGCGCCACGCTCCCCAAGGGCGGGTACGTGCAGCTGTCCGCGCAGGGCCTGGGCGCGGGGTCCGGGATGTACGTCATGGCCTCCGATCAGCTGGAAAGGTTCCGCAGGGCCGTCGACGACGGCCGGACGGGCAAGAGGATCGAGGGCATCGTCGGGACCCTGCGCGCGTCCGGGATGGAGGTGTCGGCCCACGACGAGCTGAAGACGGCCCCGAAGGGCTACCCCAAGGACCACCCACGGATCGAATTGTTGCGCCTCAAGGGACTCATCTCGTGGAAGCAGTGGCCGGCGGGCGCGTGGCTCGGGACGGCGAAGGCGAAGGATCGCCTCGTGGAGCTCTTCCGTGCGTCCAAGCCGTTGAACAACTGGCTGACGAAGTACGTCGGTCCGACGACGCAGCCCGGTCGGTAGACTCCGCACACGATGCTCCGCGCGCTTCGGGGAGGGGCGCCCGCACGCCTCGCACGTCTGACGACGGTCGCCGTCGTTCTCGCGGCCGCCCTCGCCGTGCCGGTACGCGCGCAGGAGTGCGCGGAACGGGTCGACGAGGGTGCCTTCGCGAGCCGCGCGCGCATCCGTGGATGGAACAAGGTGATGGCCGATGCCGGCGTCCGGCCCACGGCGTCTCCCGCGCATCACAGTTACGTCCGCTGGCTGGAGTCGCGGCTCAAAGCCACCCGCGGTGTGTCCGTGCGGTCCAGGTACGAGTCGATCGATCGATGGCTGGAACGCGGGGCGGGCCTGACGGTGATGCCGCGCTCCGGCGGACGCAAGGCCGTGCGCGTGTCGGGAGCGGTTCCGTACAGCCGCCCCGCGTCCGTCCGCGGACCCCTGACGTACCTTCCGCCCGGGACCGTCATCGCCGACAACGACGTGAAGGGGAAGATCGTCGTCCGAGACGCCCTTCCGGGAACCGGCCCCCAGGCGATCTTCTTCGCCGTCGCGTACTACGTGCACGATCCCGACCTGACGCTGGACTACGCGGGCAACTACGAGCGCGACTTCTCGGGTTACCTCGCGCGCGTGACGGATCTTCGGGAGGCGGCCGCCGGGGGCGCGGCCGGAGTCGTGTTCGCTCACACCATCCCGTACGAGCAGGTGCGGGGGAACTACCAGCCCTACGAAG
>JBOGXL010000505.1:0-1719 GCA_050694575.1 Actinomycetota bacterium
CCGGCGGAGAACGACGGCGGCGAGGATCGGTGTGAAGACGACGTACAGGCCGGTGATGAATCCGGCGTTCGTGGAGAGCGTCCGCTCGAGACCAACCGTTTGGAAGGCGTGACCGAGCGCGAGCAAGAGCCCTGCGGTCAAGCCGGCGCGCCAGCCACCGACAACCGCGTTGCGCGCCGACCCCGGGAAGATCGCGGCCAGCACCACCGTGGCGATAGTGAATCGGATCGCGAGGAACTCGAACGTCGGGATGTCGTCCAGTGCGTCCTTTACGAGCGGGAACGTGAACCCCCAGATGGCCGCCGCCGTCAGCAGCGACAGCCCCGGGACGATCTGCTCCGACGTCTTGCGCGACGCGACCAACCGTTACAGGCCGAGTGCGGCGCCTTCGGCGCGGGGGTCTGTCGCCGCGGCGTAGCCGTGCTCGGTGACCTCTATGGCGTTCGCGTGTCCCATCCGCGTCTCGTACGGCCCCAAGGCTTGGATGCGGTGCCCCATCACCTGGAGGGCGCGGAGCACCGAGTCACCGATCCGCGACTCGGCAGCGACGGACCAGTCGGCCGGAGAGATCACCCGGCGAGGCGCGTCTATCGCTTGCTGGACGTCGAAGCCCTCGTCGATGACGTGAGACAGGAGATCGACGTGTGTCTGCGCCTGGCCGTCGCCCCCCATCGTCCCGAACACGAGCCACGGCTTGCCGTCTCGGAAGGCCATCCCCGGCATGAGGGTATGCATCGTCCGCTTGCGCGGCGCGACGACGTTGACATGCTCGGGATTCAAGGAGAAGTACGCGCCTCTGTTCTGAAGGTTGATTCCCCACTCGGGGACGGTGACGCCCGAACCGAACCCGACGTAGTTCGACTGGATGAGGCCGACGAGCATCCCGTCGGCGTCCGCGGCGCAGAGGTACACCGTTCCGCCGCCGGCGGCGCGTCCCGGAGCCGGTGCGGATGCTCGGTCCGTGTCGATGTCGGCCCGCCGCCGGCGTGCCCATCCTTTTGACGCGAGCTCCGAAGCCTGCATCTCCATCGCCTCCGCGTCGGTGACGTAGGCGTTGCGGTCGGCGAGCGCGAGCTTCAGGGCCTCGATGAAGACGTGCTCACGAGACGCCGAACCCGGTGGGCCGAAGTCCATGCCTTCGAGGATGTTCAGTGCTTCGAGCGCGGTGACGCCCTGTGAGTTGGGTGGGAGCTCGAAGATCTCGACGCCCCGGTACGTGGTCGACAGCGGATCGACCCAGTCGCCCGTGTGTTCGGCGAGATCCTCCGGCGCCATGAGCCCGCCGTGAGTTCGGATCGCTGCGGCGATCGCCTTGGCGATGGGCCCCCGGTAGTAGCCGTCCGGCCCGTCCGTCCGCAAGGTGTCGATGGTTCGCGCAAGGCCGGGCTGGCGAAGGTACTCGCCACCGCGGGCGTCGGCGTAGACGGACCGCCACTCGGCCGCCCACGGCGCGTCGTAGACCGAAGCCGACGCCTCGATGTACCCGGCGGCTTTCGCCGACAATGGAAACCCGTCCCGCGCGTACCACGCGGCCGGCTCGGCGAGCTCGGCGAAGGACTTCGTCCCGAAGCGTTCCAGGAGCGTGAACCAGCCCTCGACCGCGCCGGGCACCGTCACAGACAGAGGACCGGATCCCGGCATGCGATCGGACCCGGACGCGGCTCGGACGGCCTCGAGCGTCGCTTCGTTGGGGGCCCGGCCCGATCCGTTGTACGCCCG
>JBOGXL010000506.1:0-12369 GCA_050694575.1 Actinomycetota bacterium
AAGCACTCCATAGGATGATTCGATGCCAGCGAGAAGTCTCGCTTCAGCTCTGATTCTGTCGGTCGTGGTGCTCGCCGTTGGATGCAACGCAACGTCTGACCCGAACGAGTCGGCTGATAGCGGCGACGATTTCGGATCACCCGACATGATTGCTTGTACAGCCCCCGAAATTATGACTCTTCGTCTCGGTCGTTCGACAGGAAGCACGGAAGATCGTCGAGTATGGGACGAACGCGTGACGAGTCTTCGCAGACTAACCCCAGATATCGAGGATGAAGAACTGAAACGTGCGATGCGAGAGTTCGTATCCGCATTACCGCGCGCCAATCTCGACCGGCCGTCTGACAATGAAGAGTTCATCAAGACAAGCGCGCGTGTTCACGAGCGGTGTGATGAACTCGGTCTTATCGAGTAAAGATCTCACTCGCAGCTCAATCGTACGCCTAACGACGACCCTGGCGCTGAGCCGCCGCGGGCGAGCGCAGCGAGCGCGCGGTCGGTTCCTGCGCCGAGTTGTGCCGCGCCGCAGGATCTGCCAGCCAGCTATGCACGATCAGGACTCCGAAGCCTCTTCTCAAAGTAGATCAGCTCCCACCCGGGGAACTTCCGTCGACCGATCTCCGAGTAACCGAGGGCTTGGTAGAAAGCCACAGCCTCGGGCTGCTCGACCGTCGTGTCCAGGTGCAGTCGAGACCAACCCATATCCAGAGCTCTCCGCTCAAGGGCATCCATCATCATCCTGCCCAGTCCACGACGGCGGAGCGCGGGATGGACGCGCACGAAGTTGACCTCCGCGCCACCCTCACCGTCAGGGAGCACCGAACCCGTCGCGACGACTCGCGAGTCGACCTCACAGATGAGGAAGTCACCACCCCTGGTCAGAAACGACGCGTGGATGTCCAAGAGCTCGTCCCAGTTCCCCGGATCATCTCGAGGCGGCAGATCGAGCGGGACCGAGGGATCAGCGGTTTCGCCAAGGTGAGGGATCAGACTGAGCGCCCAGACGACCCCCTGATCCTCGTGACGATAGCGGCGAACTATCGCGCCCACCTGCTCTCCTCGTCGGCACAACGACTTGGGCGCTGAGCGGCGGCGCGAAGCGCCGTCCGCTCCTGCGCCGAGTTGGGCCGCTTCGCCCCAACGCTTGGAAACGACCACACTCAGCTGCCAAAGATGCGTTCGACGTCGATCGCATAGATCAACCCATCCCATCCCTCGGGTGTGAACCGGCCGAGGTGCGTCGCCTCGCTCAGCTTCCGAAGGAGATCCGGGGCCTCCCTGGACCGCGAGACCAGCTCTGCGTGCCCCCGCCCCATCACCACGTGATCGCCGCCTGTCACGGTGAAGGCCACCCAAGGGGAACGCCGCAAATTGGCCAGCAACGCCGAGCCGAAAGACACCGAAAAGTGAATGAGACCATCGACGCATGCACCGATCACGGAGGCAGCGTGAGGACGCCCGTCAAGGAGGACCGTGGCGATCGTGATATCTCGAGTCCGGTTGATGTAGCCCTGTATCTCCGTCGCATCCCAGTGGTTCTCCTCAAGAAGTTCCCGCATCAGGGGGTTCGCGGCCCGAATCGAGGCCTCCAGAACGCGCTGGAGATCGCTTATCGTCATGTCGCTAGTCTGTCCTGGCATCCATTCCCTAGCGCTGCCATGTCGGCCCAACTCATAGCGGATTACGTGCGACGAACCACGCTCGATCGTGCCAATCGCCGCTGATGGAAGTCTGCATGCGCGTAATCCGCGAAGTTAACAAAACCCGGCCGGCATCTGAGCCGCTATGGGGATTCTATGTCCCGCCACATGGAGATCGGGGCAATGGGGTGCATCCGGATCGCGGAGATCGCCGGCGGAGAGCAAGGGGAAACGAAGAGCGTCCTGGAAATAGGGGAAACCGAGGGACCGTGTGCCGCGCTCGGAGCGTGCCTCTGCCAAGCGGATCGGGTCGCCAGAAGGTTGAAGGCTCGTGCGGTGTGGGAGCTCATGAGGTGTCCACGTAGTCGACGGCCAGGCGTTCAGCGATGATGGCAGCCTCGACCGGCGATAACGCGTGTTCTCGTCGCATCCGGCCGAGCAGGCAGGACGGGCACGCCATCACGTCCACGCCTGTCTGCTCACGAAAACGCTCCCACCACGGCTGTGGATCGGTGGTTCGGGCTGTCGGCTTGCGATCCAGTGTGGCTGGTGACGACACCGGCGCCGCGAGCAGTCGGCGTGCGGTCTCGAGTTTGCCGGTCACGTTCCGGCTGGCGTAGAGGCCGTAGTGCCGGATGCGCACGTAGCCGGAGGGCAGAACGTGCAGCAGGAATCGGCGCAGGAACTCCACGGCCTCAAGGGTCATGACCTTGCGCGCGCCGGCGTGGGCGTAGTCCTTCCACCAAAAGCTCACCTTCCCGTCGGATAGCTCGACGAGGCGGTGGTTGGAGATGGCGATGCGATGGGTGTAGTTGCCCAGATAGGCGAAGACATGCTCGGCGCCGCCAAAGGGCGGCTTGGCGTAGACGATCCAGTCGGTCTTGTAGAGGCCGTCTTTGAAACAGCGCCACGTGTGAGGATCGGAAAGGCTGGCGGTGGTGCCCGAACATCCGAGCCGGCCCGACCTGTGGGCACGGTCCAATGCGTCAAGGAACTTCCCGCGGAACAGTGCGGTCAAGACCTTCACGGGCAACAGGTAGCCCTGACGGCCCGGAATGAAGCGGGTGGCGTCTGCCGACAGCCCGCCGCCTGTGACGACGAAGTGAAGGTGGGGATGGAACTGAAGGTTCTGACCCCAGGTGTGCAGGACAGCCGTGGCTCCGATGTGCGCGCCCAGGTGCTTGGGATCTGAGGCAATGGTCGACAACGTTTGCCACGCTGCGTGAAAGAGGATGTCGAAGACGATCTTCTTGTTGTGAAGCGCGAGCGGGTTGAGCTCGGCGGGAATAGTGAACACGACATGGAAGGCCGGCACGGGGAGCAGCCGCTCGAGGCGCTCGGTGACCCATTGCGCTCGTGCGGTGGCCTGGCACTTGGGGCAGTGGCGGTCGCGGCAGGAGTTGTAGGCGATGCGCTCGTGCGAGCGGGAATCGCAGCGTTCGAGATGGCCGCCCAACACCGCAGTACGGCAGTGCACTATGTGTGAGAGCACGGCCTGTTGGTCGGCCGATGTCCCACGAGCGCGACGGTAGTCATCCCCGTGTGCGCGCACGACGTCGGCGACCTCAAGGCGCGGCCGGCCTTGGCAGGCCATCCCCTCGGTGGGCCGCGCTCAGTGACGCCGTCGCCTTCGGGTTCGGGGGACGTGCAAAAGATCGAGTGGGCTTTCAAGCGTTCCCAGATGCTCGATGCTCACGTGCGTGTAGACCTCGGTAGTGGCAATCGAGCGATGACCGAGCAGGGCCTTGACGACGGTGACGTCAACTCCCGACTCCACCAGGTGGGTGGCAAACGAGTGCCGGAGCACGTGCGGGCCGACGTGCTTGGTGATGCCGGCCGCTGCCGCAGCGAGGTGGAAAACGCGACGCGCGGTATCCGGGGAAGCGTGGCCCGCCTTGGTCTGCCCCGGGAACAGCCAATCACTTGGGGGTCGCTTCGTGCGCCAATAGTCGCGCAGGTCCTCAATCAGCCTATCCGACAGCACGGTGTAACGATCGCGGCCACCCTTGCCCGATCGCACGTGGATGACACCGCGGCGCGAGTCGATGTCTGAGGGCAAAAGCCTGCACGCCTCGCTGATGCGCAGGCCTCCGGCGTACTGGACCATCATGATCCCTGCGTACTTGGGATTGCGGATCGCGCGCAGCACTGATTGGACCTCGGCGGGACTGAGCACCACCGGCAAGGCCGACCGCTTGCGTCGCACCGGGACGTGGGCCACCTCGGTGGGACGACGCAGCGTGACGGTGTATAAGAACTTCAGCGAAGCACGGATCTGTGTGTAGCTACTGCGCGAGATCTGCTTTACCTCCACCATGTACAACAGGTAGTTGCGGATCTCGGTCTCGCCCATCTCCTCAGGCGAGCGCATGTGGTGGGCGGCGAACGCTTTCGCGCGCTCAAGATAGGTCTTGCGGGTCTTCGGGCTGTAGCCTGCCAACCTGAGGTCGGCGTCCATACGATCGCGAAGCTGTCCCATGGCGTCCTCCTTGGACTCGTCGAATGCGGACCATCCGACCGTCCAATGGAGGACGCCTTCGTTTCAATCTGGGCGCGGTGATCGGGATCACCATGGCGCGCACATCGAGACGCGCGCGATGGTTGAGGGCTTCGACAGGTTGCCTGGAGCTACCGCGAAGCGGTTTCGTTCAACTCCCATTTATGCCGACCCGCCTAAGAGCCTGCGGTCGGCCTAAGAGGACGATCCCGCTGGTTAGGCCGCGCGGGCGGGCTACGGAACCCACGGAGGCTTTCCTCGCTCCCGGAACGCCGCGATCCCGGCGGCGGCTTCTTCCGACTTGAACAGCTCGGCAGAAAGCGGCGCTGTCCAAGCGAAGCTGTCGGATCGGTCCATCGGCGGGACTCTGTAGACGATCTGTTTCGCGGCGGCCAGAGCGTTCGGCCCGCCGGCGACGAGGTCGGCGCAGAGCTCGGAGAGCGCGGCGTCGAGCTCGTCGCGTCCGACGGATCGGTTGATCAGGCCGATCTCGGCCGCCCGGGCGGCCGAGATCCTGTTGCCGGTCAGGAAGAGCTCGAGGGCATCCCCGCGGCGCATCTTGGGCAGGCACACAACGGAGATGATCGCCGGCGCTACGCCGATGCGGACCTCGGTGAAGGCGAAGAAGACATCGTCCGTGGAGATCGAGATGTCGCACGCTGCCGCCAGACCGTTGCCGCCGCCCGTGCAGTGGCCCGCGATCCGGCCCACGATCGGCTTCGGCGCGTCCTGGATGAACGCGAGTGTCTTCTCGAGCGGGTGACGGAGCTTCTCGTCGCCGGTCTCGCCCTTCAGGTTCGCGCCCGCGCAGAACGTGTTGCCCTCGTTGGTCAGGACGACGACGCGAACGGACTCGTCGGTGACGGCTTTCTCCAGCCCATCGCCGAGCGAGTTCATCAGCTCGATCGACAGGGCGTTGCGGTTGTCCGGTCGGTTGAGCGTGATCGTCGCGATACCGGACTCCACCGAATAGAGCGTTGCGTCGGTCATGCGAACCGGCCGGCTTTGCGGCCCGGCCCGGGTGGGCCCGCGAAGGCTTGCGCTATCGAGATCCACGTCTCGGCGAGCGAACCGGACGGTTCGACATCTGTGTCGTCCGGATGACGCCGTTGCGTCACCACCAGAGCGAGATCGAGAGCCGAGCCACGCACCACGTTGGCGGCATCCGAAGGCCCCCACGTCCATGTCTCTCCCGATGGTGCTCTCACCTCGACACGGATCGGCTGGGTCGGGACGTCCATCTTCCGAACCGTGAACGACCACGGGATCGCCGTAACGCCGATGTGGCAGATGTGGCGCAGGCGATCGGTGGGGTCCCGTTGGGTTCCGAGCGCGTCGGCGACGTCCTGACCGTGAGCCCACGTCTCCATCAGCCGTGCCGTCGCGAAGCTCGCGGCGCTCATGTCCGGGCCGAACCACGGGATCCGGGACTTCGGATCCAGGCCGGAGAACGCGTCGATCATCGCGACGCGACCAGAACGCCAGCGAGCGAGCAGCTCGGAGCCCGCAACCGAACGACCCACGGCGACGTCGGCCGCGTCGCCTGAGTCCGGACGGATCTCCGTCAGGGCACCGGTGCGGACCCACTCGCGGAAGCCGTCCGGATCGGTGACCGCACGCAACGCGCAGTCGTCGAAGTAATTGAGGTGGCTGATCTGGTCCCGGACGGCCCACCCTTCGGCCGCCGTGTCGACGACCCAAGCGGACTCGTCCAGGCCGGTCACCAGCGCGTCGAGGTCGTCGTGCTCCGCGCGAAGGTCCGCGCAGATCTCGGCCATCGTCGGCATCGAACGGAGCCTAACGGGCGCGACGAACCATCGGGAACACGGGCGGCGCGTCGGCGACCTCGACAGTGGCCACGACCTCGAACCCGTATCGCTCGTACAACGGAACGTTTGCCGGGTTGCTCGAATCGAGGCACGCGACCTCGTGCGCCTCATCGATCCGCTCGAGCGCGTGGGACAACAACGCCGACCCGTAGCCACGGCCCCGGAGGTGCGGGTCGACGCCGATCATCTGCAGGTACCAGTGCGGCTCCTCCGGGTGATACTTCGCCTTCTCCAGGACGACCTCGAACACCCCTTGGAGCCGCTTCGCGTCGATGGTGCGTTCGAACAGCGGACCGAGCGCCTCGCGATCCGGCTCGACACCCGGCGGGAACCACAGCGCGGCGGCCACGAACGATTCGACGTGGTGTCCCGCCTCGTGTTCCAGCGCCGTGCGTGCGAAGGACCGCGCAAGCTCTGTGAAGGCATCGATGTACGTCGCCGGCTCCGGGAAGAAGTAGCGAAGGAGGGGATCGGTCGCGAAGGCGAGGACGATCGGCGCAATCACACGCTCGATCCCGGCCCCGGTGGCGGTACGAACTTGAGAGCCGGCCGTCTGCATGCCTCGTCCTCCTAGCTCAGGAGCTCTTCGGGAACGTCCACGACCTTCGCGCGCAGGTACTCGCCCAGCCCCTTCGCCTGGGGGTCGAGCCGGACCGAGGAGGCCACGCCTTCGCCGAGCAGCCCCACGATGATGAAGTTCAACGCTCGGATGTTCGGCAGGTCGTACCGGATCACCTCTAGATCTTTGGTCTCGGGCATGAGGACGCGCAGGCGGTCGACATCGAGGAACGTGTCGAGCCACGCGTACGCCTCGTCGGTGCGCGTCCAGACACCGAGGTTCGCGTTACCACCCTTGTCACCCGACCGCGCGCCGGCGACACGCCCGAGCGGTGCGCGCACGGTGGGCCCCCAGCTGCTCCGGAATGGGCCGACGTTGAAGGGCAGGAACGCGCGCCAGTTCTCCGGCGGCCGTGTCGTTTCGACGCGCGTGCGTTCACCGTCCATGACGACCTCTTGCCACACGAGGTCCGACGGCACGAGCGCCGGCCAGTACACGCCGTACGGCGTGGCTTGTCCGAATTGCCCGCCGAAGAATCCTGGGTAGCTCGCCAGAGCCATCTCGATGACCTTCTGGCTGATGGCGCGGCCGAACTTCGTCTCGTCGTGATCTTTGAGGACGATACGCAGCTCGGCGACGGCTTCCTCGTTCGTCGCCGGGTCCTCGTGATCGCTGCGGATCAGCTGGGTGTACGCCTCCTCGAAGGACTCCCGCCCGCCGGGTATCGCCGACCAGATCGTTCGTTCGGCGAGCGCGGCCTTCTCGTCGATATCCAGGCCGGTGAGCTTGAGCGAGAAAGTCATGCGCAGCCCGCCGGCGAAATTCATCGCGACCTTCGTCGTGGGCGGGGGCGGCTGCCCGCGGACACCTGAGACGCGCACGCGGTCCGGCCCTTCCTGCTCGAGATGGATCGTGTCGAAGCGCGAGGTGACGTCCGGGTTGAAGTACTCGGGTCCCGCGATCTCGTACAGGAGCTGCGCGGTGACGGTGCCGACCGAGACGAGCCCGCCGTGGCCGGAGTGCTTGGTGATGACGCAGGACCCATCCTCGGCGACTTCCGCGATGGGGAAGCCCGGATGCTCGAGCCCCGGCACCTCTTGGAAGAAGGCGTAGTTGCCGCCGGTGGCCTGCGCGCCGCACTCGATGACGTGTCCGGCCACGACGGCGCCCGCGAGGGCGTCCCAGTCGTCGCGGTTCCAGCCGTGGCGCCAGGCTGCGGGTCCGACGACGACGGCGGCGTCGGTGACGCGTCCGGTGATGACGATGTCGGCGCCGCGGTTGAGCGCCTCGGTGATGCCCCAGCCCCCGACGTAGGCGTTGGCCGTGATGACCTGACGGTCGCCGAGCGCTTCACGTGTGTCGAGGTTGTCGAAGGTGTGTCCCTTCTCGCGCAGGTCGGAGAGGTACGGCATCAGGTCGTCGCCGTCGACGTAGGCGATCTTCGCCGTCAGGCCGAGTTTGTCGGCGACTTCCTGGACGGCCATCGCACAGCTCGCCGGGTTCAGCCCGCCGGCGTTGGACACGACCTTGATGCCGCGGTCGAGGCACGTCCCCATCACCTGCTCCATCTGGCGGATGAAGGAGCGCGCATAGCCACGGGAGGCGTCGCGGGCCTTGTGACCGGCGAGGATGAGCATGGTCAGCTCGGCCAGCCAGTCTCCGGACAGGACGTCGATCGGTCCGCCCTCGACCATCTCCTTGGCGGCGGCGAGGCGGTCGCCGTAGAACCCGGAGCAGTTCGCTATGCGGATGGGCCCACTCATAGGCTGCGTACCCCTGGCATCGGGTGTTATCGAACCACAGCCGGCCGGCTGTCGAAACCGAGGCCTAAGCTGGAGGCTGAGCGGAGAGGGACCCGAGTGCTTCCAACGGGCACTGTGACGTTCCTCCTGACCGATGTCGAGGGATCGACGCGGCTGTGGGAGGAGCACGCCGACGTGATGGGCGCCGCCCTCGAGCGGCACGATGACCTGATCGCGCAAGCGGTGGAGGGCCGAGGCACGCTCATCCGCAGCAAGGGCGAGGGCGACTCTACGTTCTCGGTCTTCGGCTCCCCGGCCGAGGCAATCACGGCGGCGGTCGACACCCAACTCGCGTTGCGGCGTGAGCCGTGGCCCGAGGGCGTCGAGATCCGTGTGAGGGCGGCGCTCTATACAGGAGATGCCGAGCTGCGCGACGGCGACTACTTCGGGACGGCACCGAACCGCGCTGCGCGACTCCGAGGCATCGCGCACGGCGGACAGACTATCTGCTCGAGCGCGACGGCCGAGTTCCTCCGCGGCCGGACGCCTCCCGATGTTGCCCTGCTCGATCTCGGCCTTCATCGTCTGCGGGATCTGGCGGGGGCCGAGCGCGTGTTCCAGGTGTCACACCGCGATCTGGCCGGTGACTTCCCGCCGCTGCGCTCACTCGGTGTGCGCCACAACCTTCCCGAGCAACGGACGCGGTTCGTCGGACGCACCGACGACCTGCTCGGCATCGAGAAGCATCTCGATACCGCCCGTCTCGTCACGATCACCGGGATCGGCGGGTGCGGAAAGACGCGGCTCGCCGTCGAGGTCGCGAGAGAGCTACTCGAGGGCTACCCCGACGGCGTCTTCTTCGTCGACCTCGCGCCGGTGTCGGATCCGCACGTTGTTGCGGGTACCGTCGCCTCGGCCGTTGGCTTCTCGCAGATCGCTCTGGGCACGGGCTCCGGGCGTCCCGGCAGCGAGCTCATCGACTTCCTCTCGACGCGCGAGGTCTTGATCGTCATCGACAACTGCGAGCACGTCGTCGACGCGTGCGCGCAGCTGGTGGACGAGATGCTCGAGCGGTGCCCGGAGGTGTGGGTGCTCGCGACGAGCCGGGAGCCACTGCAGCTGCAGGGCGAGCAGACGTACCCCTTAGCTCCGATGGCCGTTCCCGAGGACGAGTTCCCCGAGCTGTCGGATTCGGTGCGTCTGTTCGTCGACCGCGCGGGGTCGGCTCGCCCGGACTTCGCCCTGACTCCCGAGACGTCCGGTGACGTGGTGGAGATCTGCCGGCGGCTGGACGGCTTACCTCTCGCCATCGAGCTGGCGGCCGCTCACGTCTCGCACCTGTCTCCTCGGCAGATCGTCGAACGGTTGGACGACCGCTTTCAGCTCCTCACGGGTAGCAAGCGACGCACCCGTCGTCAGCAGACGTTGCACGCGGCGCTCGACTGGAGCCACGAGCTGCTCAGCGAACACGAGCGCACGGTCTTCCGTCGCCTGGCGTCTTTCCCGGGCAACTTCTCGTTGGATGCGGCCGAAGCCGTCTCCGGGAATGGACCCGTCTTCGATGTCGTCGGGTCCCTCGTCGAGAAGTCGCTCGTCGTCACAGAGGTCGACGGCGCAGATCTTCGCTATCGCCTCCTCGAGACGGTCCGCGTCTATGCGGAGCAGAAGCTCATCGAGGCAGGGGAGGACGCGGACGTCCGCGATCGACATCGCGACTACTTCCTGGGCTGGGTAGAATCGATCCCGCCCGAGCTCACGTACCTCGACCCGCACGGACAGATCAAGGGCGAACGCCACAACCTCCGAGCTTCGCTTCGTTGGTCCGAACAGCAGGGACGAGCAGATCTCATCGGCCGCATCGCCAGCACGATGAACGCGTTGTGGGTAGCGGACATCCGCGAAGGGCGCCGATGGCTCGAGTTCGGTGTCGAAGCCGTCGAAGAGCTCGATCCCGACTATCGGACGCGCGTGCTCACCGAGGCTGCACTCGTCGCGGTCATGGCCATCGAGGCCCGCGACGGCGAGCTGGCTCGCCGGGCCGTCGAAGCATCGGAAGGACGGTCGGGTATGTGGTCCTCGCTCGCGCATTCGTTGTTGTGTCTGAACGCCGGTATCCGGTTCATGTTCTCCAGGAACCCCGTGTTCGCCGATGAGGTGGAGGACCTCGGCTACAAGGCGGTGCAGCTCGCGCCGGAAGCGACGAGCCGTCAGCTCGCCTGGTTCTTCCTCGGACAAGCGCGCGTCTTGCTCGACGACTTCGACGGCGCCACCGAGGGGCTGCGACAGGGTTCGGTCGAGAGCACGCCGGGGGGCGACATGTCCGTCGTGTGTCTGGCGATGCTGGCGGGCGTGTACCACATCACGGGACGCCACGACGAGGCGCGCGAAACGGCGAACGAAGTCCGCGAGCGGACGCTCTCCCAAACCACGGGCGCCATGTGGGCCTGGGCGCTCTACTGCCTCCTGCCTTACGCGCTCGAGCTGGGACACGAGGGGCGCCACGACGAAGCCGTGGATTTCCTGCGCGAGATCCTCGAGGAGGGAGCCACGCCGCGCACCCCCGGCGTTATGAACTCGGTCGTGGTGGTGCTCGCGGCTCTGGCGCTGCGGCGCGGTGACGAGGAGGTAGGCGCGCTGCTTCTCGAGTACGTCGGCCAAGCCGTGCTGCGAGACGGCGTCCGGACGCCGATCGACATCGCGCTGTACTCGCACTACCTATGGAAGGTGCGTCGTCCTGTCGATGACGAAACGGCCGATCGCCATCGCGAGCTCGTTGCGTCGATGTCGCTGGACGACGCGCTCGCGATGGGCCTGCGTATGGCCTAGTTACAGTTTAGTTAGTTAGATCTCGTAGACCGTTCCGCCTTCGCCCGAACGAACGCGCACCTTGTCGCCGACGATGCTGCGTCCCGAGAGCTCCTTCGCGATGGAGCGTTCGGCGGGGGCGGCGACAACCCGGCGCCCGTCGCCGAGCTTCGCGTAGAGCGGTGCGCGCACCGGTCCCGCATCACGATCGTGCTCGACGGTGAAGGCCTCGACGACGGCGGAGCCGTCTGCATCGGTCGCCACCTCGAGAGCCGACCCGTCGATCCGTCGTTGCGCCTCGGTGGTGTCGACGAACCGCCACCCGTTCGCCGGCGGTTCGGCACCGTAGACGCCGAATGTGTGCTTGGACATGTACCACGACACACCGGTCACGACCCCGATGCCGCCGCCGCGCAACGCTTCGGTCATGCACGCGATCGAGTGGGTCATGTAGTTGTTGCCCGGCCCCCCGAAGGAGGGCAGGCCTCCGGTGACGGTGAGGCCCCGCGGATCGTCGAAGGCGACGCCCACGGCCTCGGCCCCCATCTGGACGGCCGACGGGAAGCACGAGTAGAAGTCGAACTTCGTCACGTCGTCGACACGGATCCCGGCCGCTTCGAAGGCGGCGCGTGCGGCGACGCCGAGTCCCAACGCGCGAGTGAGGTCCGGACGCTGCGCCGTGATGTAAACGTCGTCGCACTTCGCGCCGGACCACGGGAAGATCCACTGCTCCTTCGGGACGCCGGCCGCCTCTGCCGCTTCGGCCGACAACAGGATGACGGCGGCGCCCATGTCGACCTGAAGGATCGCGTTGAGGTTCTTCGTGTAGGGCTCGGCGATCATGCGGTTGTCCGGAGTGACGCCCGAGATCTGCTCGGGTGTCCGCTCGAGTGGGAACCACGCGTGGTCCGGGTGGGACGCCGCGACCTTCGTGAAGGGCGCCATGAGCTCTCCGAGCCAGGCGCGTTGCTCGTCCGGGGTCCGTCCGTCGCGCTGGGCCAAGGCCTGCTCGAACATCGGGTAGATCGACGCCGGCGCCACGATCCCGGCCCGGATCTCGGGCTCGATCACCGGCGGACGGTCGTCGCCTATCACCACGTCCTCGTTGGCGGCACTCGTTCCCACCGGCTCGAGCGGGATGCCTTCCTTGGCCGCGCGACGGGCGGAGTCCAGGGCCTCGGCCCCCACGATCAGGACGCCGTCCAGCTCACCCCGGGCGATGCGGTCGGACGCCAGCGACACGAGCCACTGCGGGGTGGAACCTCCGACGGTCGTGGTGAGTCTTTCTCCTTCAGGG
>JBOGXL010000507.1:0-1797 GCA_050694575.1 Actinomycetota bacterium
TCCTTGGGCTCCCCGCCCCCGAAGAACCCGCGCTGCCGGACCGCGTCGACGACGCTGGGCTGATCACTCATCGGACTTCCGCCTCTCTCCCATGACTACCGACTGCGAGATCCACTCTTGGTGCATCGAACGCTCGACCTCGGGCGTCGCGAGATTCCGCAACACCTCTCGGGTCAGCCGGACGGCCAACGGCGATCGCTCGGCCAGTCCCCGAGCGATCTCGAGCGCTGCGTCGTCCAGCTCGTCGAGAGGAACCACCCGGGACACGACGCCGTGCGACAAGGCTTCGTGCGCATCCATGACCCGACCCGTCAACGCGAGGTCGGCGGCCAACCCGTGGCCCGCCATCTGGAAGAGCCGGGCCACGCCTCCAGAGTCCGGGATGACGCCGTGCGCCACTTCCGGGAGCGACATGCGAGCGTCCTCCGCCGCGATGCGGATGTCGCACAACAGGGCTCGCTCGAACGAGCCGCCTATCACCCAACCCTTCAACGCGACGACGATGGGGAATGGGGACGTCCACAGCAGCTTCGTCCGGGCGTGCCCGCGTGCGATGTAGTCGAGATCGGTGACGCCGGGCGCCCGGAGGCCGAGCTCGCTCGTGTCGCGCCCCGACGAGAACGACTTCCCCTCCCCACGCCACACCATCGCCCGGACGTCGTCTCGATCGTGGAGCTCGGCGAGAGTTGAGAAGAACGCGTCGTCGAGCGCGTCGCTGAAGGCGTTGTGCTTCTCGGGCCGGTTGTAGCTGACGACGGCCACGCCGTCGGTGATGTCGCATGCAACGAGGTCGCTCATCGCTGGGATCGCGCCGTAGCATGACACACCTGACACATCATCAGACGCGGAGGAACGGGGATGCTCCAGGCGAATTCTCTCTGGGGATTGATCACCAAGCGCGCCGAAGCAACGCCCGACGCGCCCATGGTGGTGGACGAGACACGAAACTCCCTGACGTTCGCGGAGTACCGGGACAAGGCCGATCGAGCAGCCGCCGGACTTCACGCCCGCGGCGTTGGGGAAGGCTCCGTCGTCACGTGGATCTTGCCGACGACCAATCACGCCTTCGTCCTCGTCGGCGCCCTCTCGCGACTGGGGGCCGTGCAGAACCCCGTCCTGCCCATCTATCGCGACCGCGAGGTCGGCTTCATCGCGCAGGAAGCCAAGCCCCAGCTGCTCATCATCCCGTCCGTCTACCGCGACTTCGACTTCGCGGCTATGGCCGAGCGGGTCGCGTCCGGGATCGAGATGCTCGTGTGCGACGGACCGATACCCGAGGCCGATCCCGCCGATCTTCCGCCGGCGCCGGCGACCTCTGGAGAGCCGCCGGTGCGCTGGCTCTTCTACACGTCGGGCTCGACGGCCGACCCGAAGGGGGCCCAGCACACCGACGCCACGATCATGGCCACGGCGCGCGGCATGGCGCAGCGCCTCGATCTGACCTCCGACGACCGCAACGGCTTGGTCTTCCCGTTCACGCACATCGCCGGCCCGATCTGGCTCGCGTCCGGGTTGATGGCGGGCCTGCGTCATCTCATCGTGAGCGCATGGGATCCACTTACGACGATCCCCTTCTTCCAGGAACAGGACGTGACCATCGCCGGCTCGGGAACGATCTTCCACATGGGCTATCTCAACGCGCAGCGCGAGAACCCGGCACAGCCGCTGTTCCCGAAGGTGCGCTCGTTCCCCGGCGGCGGCGCGCCCAAGCCGCCGCAGTTGCACTACGACCTCAAGAAGGAGCTCGGGGGGGCCGGGATCCTGTCCGGCTACGGGCTGACCGAGGCGCCGATCCTC
>JBOGXL010000508.1:0-5287 GCA_050694575.1 Actinomycetota bacterium
CTTGATCACGATGCGGCGGACCCTTGTGGTGGCAGCGGCCGCGTTCATCATCGCGTTGGGTGTCCAGAGCCCCGCATGGGCTCCTCCCCTGAACTGCCAGGTGTCCGCCACGACTGTGCCTCAAGGCGGTTCGTTCACAGTGAGCGGAACTTCCGATACATCCGGCGAGTTCATACGCGTCATCATGGACGGGACGACGCAGATTGGATCCGGCAACGCCAACGTCGGAATCCCCCCAGTCAACTTCAGCATCGTGGCGACCGTTCCGGAGTCGACGAGTGCCAATCAGCTTCACACCCTGGCGGTTCAGAACCTTGGCGGGATGGGCGTCGGTTGCCCCACGATCCTCGTGATCGCCGCTCCGGCGCCGACGCCACCCACCCCAGTGCCCCCTCAGTCCTCACCCCAAGCGTCTCCCGTGCAGACCCCCATCTTCGTGCCCGTGCCCATCCCCGTCTTTGCTCCGCAGCAACAACAGCAACAGCAGCAACAGGCCGTGCCTGTTGCGTTGCCCCTCGGCGGGAGCAGCGGTGGCGGCGGAGCCAGCCTGCCGAAAACCGGCGCGGATGTGGCCGAGGTCGGCGGGGTCGGCACGGCGAGCTTGCTGGCGGGTCTGGCCTTCACTGAGTTCGCGCGGCGACGCAGACGACACTGGTTCGCACCGGCGAGCACATCGGAGGCGCGAGCCCCGACTGCTGCAGGATCAAGCGTGGGATCCAGCGAGGGCGAGCTGCTCTTGCCATACTTCCCGGACGCGACGCGCTAGCGGTAGCTCGTCTGGGGACCATCCACGCGCTGCGACTGTGACACCATGTGGTCGTGTGTCCTGCACGGCTCGTGCGCCGAGCGGTAGCCGCAATCGGCGCCGCTACGAGGGTCTTCCGCGGCTCGAGTCGGCCGAGCTCCCATCGCGCCGGTTGCCCCCGGACGCACGGTTCGGCCGGGACGGTGCGCGAGAGCCCTCACCGACTCCCCTTCAGCGCCCGAATAACAAACACGTAACCTCCTCACTCCAGCGGCGAACCGTAAGCACTCCGTTTGACTCCATTGATCGACCGAGCGCAACATTGCTCATCGGGTCGGAGGGGAAGGGACAGGCCTTGAGGATCTGGGGGAAGGCTTCACTAGCAGGTGCCGCCGTGTTCGTGCTCGTCTTCGGTTTCCTGGACGGTGCGCAGGCGCAAACGGGAGCCGGGACCGTGTCCCAGACCCTGGAGGACATCCAGGACCAGCTCGACGATCTCGCCGACGACATCGACGACATCGACTCTGACGGCGCCAACACGCAGTCTCAGGAGCAGGACCAGACCCAGTCGCAGAACGTCAACCTGCCGCTCGGTCACGGCGGTCGTGGCGGCGGCGGGGGGTCGAAGCTTCCGAAGACCGGTGTCGACGCCGCCGAGGTCGGCGGGATCGGTACGGCCAGCCTGCTTGCCGGCGCTTCGTTGATCGAGTTCGCCCGCCGGCGTCGTCGCAACTGGATCGCCCCGGTGAGCTTGGCCGAGGCTCGCGCCGTGACGACCACCGCACCGCGGCTGGGTTCCAGCGAGGGCGACCTGCTCTTGCCGTACTTCCCGGACGCGACGCGCTAGCTCGGCTGGAGACCATCCACGCGCTGCGACTGTGACACCATGAGGTCGTGCGTGCTGCACGGCTCGTGCGCCGAGCGGTAGCGGCAACCGGCGCCGCTCTCTTCCTCCTCGCGATCCCGGGCGTGCTGGCTCAGGGCGACCGCCCGACTGTGCTGCGCGCCGAGGTGAACGGGGCCATAACGCCTGTGGTCTCGGACTACCTGGCCGAGGCGGTCGCCAGGGCCGAGCTGGACGGACACGACGCGCTGCTCGTGACCATCGACACCCCCGGGGGCCTCGACTCCTCGATGCGCGAGATAGTCCGCGCCTTCCTCAACGCATCAGTTCCTGTCGTCGTATGGGTGTCTCCATCAGGGGCTCAAGCGGCTTCGGCGGGCGCCGTGATCACCCTCGCCGCCCACGTCGCGGCGATGGCGCCGGGCACGAACATCGGCGCGGCCACGCCCGTGTCGCTCGAGGGTGGCGAGGTCGGCGACAAGGTCATCAACAACGCGACCGCGTACGTCGTCGAGATCGCCACGGTGCGCGGGCGCGATACCGACTTCGCGCGCGACATCGTACAGAAGGGCCGCTCGGAGCCGGCGTCGCGAGCCGTACGCATCGGCGCGGTGGACCTTCTCGCGTCGGATCGCGGCGAGCTCTTCGATGCTCTGGACGGACGCGAGGTTCCTCTTGATGTGGACGGCGACGAGACCGTCACGCTTCGCCTAAAAGACGCGGCCGTCACGGAGCACGAGATGGGATGGGTCCGCAGCGTGCGCCAACGGCTGGCCGACCCCAACCTCGCCTTCCTCTTCATGTCGCTGGGAACCCTGGCGATCGTCTACGAGCTCGCCAGCCCCGGAATAGGGTTCGGAGGCATAGTCGGGGTGATCCTTCTGGTGCTCGGCTTCTTCGCACTGGCTGTACTACCCGTGAACGTCGCGGGTGTCGTCCTCCTGCTGCTGGCGGCCGGTCTGTTCATCGCCGAGCTGTTCGTTCCCGGCGTCGGCGTCCTCGCCGCCGGTGGTGCGATCTCGCTCGCGCTGTCCGGGATCTTCCTCGTGCGCGGCTCTCCGCGCGTCGATCTGATCGTGATACTGCCCACCGTCGTCGGGATGACCGCCGGTGTCGTCGTTGCCGGCCGGCTGGCCTGGCGCGCGAGGCGGGCGCAGCCGACGTGGGGAGCCGAGTCGCTGCGGGGACGCACGACGACCGTCCGCCGCGCCGAGGGAAGCACGGGGCAGGTTCTCATCGAAGGGGCCTGGTGGACGGTCCGATCTGACGAGCCCCTCGAGGTGGGCGCGGAGGTCCTCGTGAAGGATGTGCAAGGGTTGGAGCTCATGGTCGAAAGTGCCGAAAGGGGACAGGGATGAGCGACGCGGCCGTAGGATTCCTCGTACTGGGCGGGCTGGCGCTCATCCTGTTCCTGGCGTCCGTGCGGATAGTCCAGGAATACGAGCGCGGTGTCATCTTCAGACTCGGCCGAGTCATGGGTGCGAAGGGGCCGGGCCTGTTCTTCATCATCCCGATCATCGATCGGATGGTGAAGGTCAACCTCCAGACCGTGACGATGGACATCCCTCCGCAGGAGGCGATCACGCGGGACAACGTCACAGTTCGCGTGAACGCCGTGACCTACTTCAACGTCGTCGATCCGGTGAAGGCCGTCGTGAACATCCAGAACTACCTGTTCGGAACATCGCAGGTCGCGCAGACGACGCTCCGATCGATCATCGGCCAGATCCAACTCGACGAGCTCCTGATCAACCGCGACGACGTCAATCAGCGCCTCCAGCAGATCATCGACGAACTGACGAATCCGTGGGGCGTCAAGGTGACGCTCGTCGAGGTGAAGGACGTCGAGCTTCCCGAGACCATGCGTCGGGCGATGGCGAGGCAGGCGGAGGCCGAGCGTGAGCGGCGCGCGAAGGTGATCCATGCCCAGGGCGAGTTCGAGGCGGCCGAGACGCTCGGGCAGGCGGCCGACATCTTCGCGGCCCGGCCGGCCGCGATGCAGCTGCGGGTGCTGTCCACGATGGCCGAGGTGTCGGCCGAGCGGAACTCCACCTTGATCTTTCCGCTGCCCATGGAGTTCCTGCGCCTCGCCGAGTCGATCAACGAGTCGCTGCGGCGCAGCGACGGGTCGCCGCCCGCTTGAGCTGCCCCGCTGCAGGCGTTGTGGCACAAGGCCTGGCGGCGGCGGGGCTTCACTCACGTGTTCACATAGCAGGTCAGAGGGGCCGGCCTTGACCGGCACCCGCGGCCGGGGGTTCCATGGCGCCCCGTGGGGGAATTCTTCGTCGGCACGTCCGGATTCGCATCGCCCTCCATGCGGGGGGCAGTGCCCTCCCAGACGGCGGCGGCTATCGACCTCCTCCGGGGCTATGCGAGCCGGTTCGATGCCGTCGAGCTCGACTCGGTGTTCTATCGCCGGCCCTCGGAGGCGACGGTCGATGGATGGGCTGGTGTCACTCCGGATTCCTTCCGCGTCGCCGTGCGCGTTCCGCGCGAGCTCACGCACGTAGATCGTCTGGGCATCCCGGCGCGCGTTGCCGGATTCGTCAATTCGGTGACGAGTCTCGGCCCCCGGCTCGGGGCGATCCTCTTCACGACCCCGCCGACGTTCGGCTGCGACGTCGATCGCGTCCGGCGCGTGCTCGACGCTCTCCCGCCGGGCCTCCGCACGGCGTGGGAGTTCCGGCACCCGTCGTGGCTGTGTCCACAAGTGTTGGAGCTTCTCGCGGAGCGTGACGCTGCACCGGTGATAGTCGAGTCCTTCGACGGGACATCTTCCGGCGGCCTTCTCCCCGGCGGAGCCCTGGCGGACCGATGGGAGTTCCCGTTCGTGTACGTCCGCTTCCGACGCGAGACCTATACCTACGCCGACCTCATCGTGTGGGGGGACATGCTCGGTGACGTCATAGGTGTCGGACAGGACGTGTTCGCGTTCTTCCGCCAGTCGCCGGAGGCGCCGGAGTACGCGACAGCTCTCGGGGAGCTCCTCGACGAGGCGCGCGCCGCGACCTTCAGCTCGGCCTTGCTCAGACCGGCGCCAGTGCCGCAACAGACCCGGTAAAGGCCGCAACGAAGCACAGCAGGATCTCCAGATACAGGATCCCCGTCGCGGACATGATCGAGCGGGTCCGCACGAGGTGGAAGACCATCGCCGTCAGAACTCCGGCGAACAGGGTGAAGGCGACGGCCGTCACCGCACCTAGGAGCCTGACGCTTGCCGACCCGAGCGCGAGAAGTGCGGTCGCCGTGGCGAACACGATCAGGCCGCCGACGAGAGACCATACGAGCCGGGCGATGGGTTTCGTCCCGAGCCGTGGTTGGTTGAGGTGCCAGTGGCCGAGGAGCATCGCGTTCGTCACGGTTCCCATCAACGCCGCTATCGCGTAGCCGTAGGCCGATTGTCCGAGCCCCAGGATCACGAGGGACGCGACGGCCGTGACGGCACCAACCTCGCGGTCACGACTCGCGTAGATCGATGCGTATGCCGCGATGCACAGCGCCGTCAGGATCCACGCCGGCGGGTGGCCGAACCCTGATGCAAGCGTCAGTCCCGTCGCGACCAGCCAGATGACCTTGAAGTGGCCCGCGTGGATCTCGTCCCACAGCCGGGTCCACGATGCCAAGACGACCGTGCCGACACCCCACGCCAAGAACACGAGCGTGAGCACCTTGGTTGGGGCGGGGACATCGACGGGCAC
>JBOGXL010000509.1:0-7544 GCA_050694575.1 Actinomycetota bacterium
GCTCGCACGCTTGGCCGATCTCCTGGAGAGCGAAGGTGTGCGAAGAGGGCTGGTAAGCGCACGGGACACGAGACGCATGCTGTCGCGTCACATCTTCGAGTGCGCTGCCCTGCAATTGTGGCTTCCACCAGCAGGACGAGTTGCGGACGTCGGATCGGGCGCCGGATTGCCCGGACTCGTGCTGGGTGTTCTGCGCGAAGACCCGGTCGTCCTCATCGAATCGATGGCTCGACGTGCGTCCTTCCTTCGCGAGATGGGACATGAGCTGGACCTGGCCACGGAGGTCGTCGCAGATCGGGCGGAGGTGGTGGCGCGCGGTCCGAGGCGCGCCGGCTTCACCGCAGTCGTGGCCCGCGCGTTGGCTCGTCCTCCGGTGGCGCTCGAGCTGACACTCCCACTTGTCGAGGTCGGTGGCATTGCGGCCCTCGTGATCGGCTCGGAGGACGCGGCGCTGTCGGTGCGAGAGGGGCCCGAATCGGGCGAAGGCGCCCCGGACGCGCCTGACCCCCTTTCTGCCGCAGCGGTGGCTGCTCGCGAGCTCGGGGGTGGGCCACCCGAGGTGCGCGGATTTGAAGTTCCTGGTGCAAAAGAGAGAAGATGGGTGATGATCGTGCGCAAGCTACGTCCGACCCCCGATCTGTATCCCCGCTCGGCTCAGGCGCTCAGGCGCCGACCGCTGGGCATTGATGTTGCGGGAGTTAAGTAACGAGGCTAAAGGGGCTATTGGGATGAGGATCGCCGTCACCAATCAGAAAGGCGGCGTCGGCAAGACCACCACGGCGATCAACCTCGCCGCGGGGCTGGCGCAGCTCGGCCGACGGGTGCTTCTCGTGGATCTCGATCCACAGGCCAACGCCACGACCGGCGTGGGCGTCGAGCACCGCGGCGTAGAGCGCTCGGTCTACGACTGCCTGCTCGGTTCGTCCTCGGCCGAGTCTGTGATTCGCAGGACCGACTACCCCGATCTCGACCTCATCCCGTCGACCATCGACCTCGCGGGAGCCGAGCTCGAGCTCGTGTCGGCCATAGCGCGCGAGACCAAGCTCCGGAGCGCGTTGGAGCAGGTCAGAGGCTATGACGTGATATTCATCGACTGCCCGCCGTCCATCGGATTGCTGACCATCAACGCCCTGACGGCGGCCGAGCGCATCCTCATCCCCATCCAGTGCGAGTACTACGCGCTGGAGGGGCTGAGCCAGCTCCTGCGCAACGTCGAGCTGGTGCGTACGGGGTTGAACCACACCCTGGAGGTGGCCGGGATAGTGCTGACGATGTACGACGCACGTACCAAGCTGTCCGAGGAGGTCGCGAGCGAGGTGCGTAAGCACTTCGGGGACAAGGTCTTCACGACCATCATCCCGCGGTCGGTGCGGCTCTCGGAGGCGCCGTCGTACGGTCAGCCGGCCATCGCCTACGAGCCGTCCGCCCGCGGCTCCAAGGCGTACGTCTGGCTGGCCGAGGAGTTCGACAGGCGGTTCCTGGCACCGGACCCGGAACCCGTCGCGGCACCGGCTGCCGCGGGATGGGTCTCAGCGGCCGACAACGAGAGTGACGTAGAGGCCGCACAGAGTGCCGGCCAGGGGGAGGGATGGGCATGACGCGCAAGGCCGGGCTAGGACGGGGACTCGGAGCCCTCCTTCCTGGAGCTGAGCCCGCGGTTGCCGAGCAACCGGGCGCCGGTCTGATTGACATCGCGGTGGAGGAGATCCACCCCAACCCGCGTCAGCCGCGCACGACTTTCCGCCAGGAGGACCTCGAGGAGCTCGCCGCGTCGATCAGGGAGCAAGGCGTGCTGCAGCCGGTGGTGGTCCGGCCGCGCGCGCAGGGCGGCTACGAGCTGCTCGTCGGCGAGCGCCGACTGCGTGCGTCCAAGCTGGCCGGCGCGCGTCGCGTCCCGGCGATCATCCGCCAGGTCGACGACAGGCAAGCCCTCGAGCAGGCGCTCGTGGAGAACGTGCAACGGGCCGACCTCGCCCCCCTCGAAGAGGCGCAGGCCTACCGCAACCTGGTCGATCTGTTCGAGCTCACGCAGGAAGAGGCCGCGCGCCGCGTCGGCAAGAGTCGTGTGCACGTCACCAATACGCTCCGCCTTCTCGAGCTTCCCGAGGAGATCAAGCTGCTCATGGCCGAAGGTGCGCTACAAGCCGGCCACGCACGGGCGCTTCTCGGCATCAAGGACATCACGCGGCAGATCGCCGCCGCGAAGAAGGCGGCCGACCGCGGTCTGACCGTGCGACAGATCGAGGAGCTGGCGCGCACCGAGGAAGCCGGGCCGCAACCGGAGCGAGAGCCGCGCCGTCGTCGTCATCCGGACCTCGAAGAGGCGCTCACGGATCACCTTGCTACGGAGGTGCGCATCGATTCCGGTCGGGGACGCGGGCGCATCACTATCACCTTCGGTTCGCGCGACGATCTGCATCGGATCGTCGAGCTGCTTCTCGGTTACGAGTAGGTCGATTCGTTCGAGGAGCCGACCTTGCCGGGGTAGCCGAGCGGCCTTCGCGCGCAGCGGTCTCCCCGTCTCCCGCTCTACACACCACCCGCCGGCGCGCGGCCGCGAGCCGTCGCTTCGCGAACGTCGCTCCGCTGCGCGCTACGGCCGCTCGCACGCTTCAGCCGTGCGCTCGTCTCGGGTTTCCTGCCTGTGTACAGCGCGGTTACGAAATGGCGCGTGACGCCGCCGCCGAAGTCGTTCTCGACCACGGCGGTTAGCGTGTCGAGGAGCACGCTTCTCTCGTCGGGTGGCAGACGCAGAGCGGCGATCATCGATGCGTAGAGCGCGCGCGTGTCGGTGGTTGTCATGCGTATGGTCCAGCGGATCAGCTCGGCCTGGACTTCTGTCAGGCCCGCGCGGTCGGCGAGGTCATTCTTGCGTTGAGTGACGTCGAGCTCGAAGCTCGGCGGGCCTCGCCTCGACGGGCCGGCGCCTTCGGGGAGGAGGTCGCGGACGGCATCGCGGAAGGGGTCGGAGCGGTCGGGGTCTGCGAAGATCGTCCACCAGAGCGCCGCCCAGCCTCCCGGACGCAGGATGCGGCCGAGTTTCGTTAGGCCGACGGCCTGGTCCACCCAATGGAACGACATCGCGGCAGCGGCGCATCCGTAGGTGTCGTCGGAGAGCGGCGCCTCCTCGAAGGATCGATGAAGCACTTCGAGCGCCGGCCACTGCAACGTCGCTTTCAGGTGTGCGGCCGACGACGCATCCGGTTCGACGCCGACGACGCAGGCGCCGAGCTCCAACAGCCGGCGTGTGACTCGTCCGGTTCCCGGACCTATCTCAACGACCTTCGTTCCGACAGAGACACCGCATCGAGTTGCCAGCACTTCGTAGACACGCTCTGGGTACTCGGGCCGTCCGGCTTCGTACGCGATGGGGTCGACGCCGTAGAGTCGTCGCGCTTCTGCGCGCAGCGACGGTGGTGGTGCGGGTGCTCGCTGCGGACTCAAGCCCGGGCCGTTTGGGCTCGGGCCAGCGCGCCGTCGATGACGACGCTCGCGAAGTCCTCGAACGAGGAACGTGTCTGCGAGACGGCGAGCGTCAAGATCGATGTCTCTGTGAGGCCGGGGCACGTCTTCACGTCGAGGATCACCGGCCCGTCGTCGCCGATGCGGAAGTCGACGCGAGCGAAGTCACGGACGCCGAGGGTCGAGCACGCTCCTGCGGCGAGCGCTCGCGCGCGCGAAAGGCTTGCACCCTCGACCTCGGCCGGACAGACGAGCTCGAACCCCCCGGGACTGACCCGCGTCTCGAAGTCGAAGATCCCGCCGCGGGTGCGGATCTCGACGGCCGGCAGAGGCTCGAGGTCGGGACCCAAGACGGGGATGGCGATCTCGGCCCCCGGCACGAAGCGCTCCAGGAGCACGCGTTCTCCGTGGTCGAGCGCCGCCATGACCGCCGACGACAGGTCGGAGGGGTCGTCGATGACGCTCAGGCCGAGGGCGCTGCCCTGCGCAGCCGGCTTGACGGCCAGAGGGAAGCCGAGCCTGTCCGCGGCGAGCCGCAGGGCCGTACCGGCCCCCATGTGCCGCACGGCTTCGGCTGAGACAACATACCCCGGGGGGGTAGGGAGCCCGGCCCGCCGGAGCGTGCCTTTGGCCAAGCCCTTGTCGAAGCACAGCCGGCACGCCAGCGGCCCCGAGCCCGTGTACGGGATGCCGAGGGCTTCGCACGTCAGCTGGATGGTTCCGTCTTCGCCGTCGCGGCCGTGCAGAGCGATGAAGACGACGTCCACCGAGGCGAGCGCACGGGCGAGCTCGCCGTCGACGTCCAGCTCTTCGACGTCGTGACCGAGGTGGCGCAGCGCCGTGGCGACGTGGTGCCCGGACAGAAGCGAGATCTCACGCTCCAGCGAGCGGCCACCCCGGACGACCGCTACGCGCGCCATGGCTCGTTCATCCCTGGAGGGATCGGGCCAGCTCGAGCTCGTCGCCGACGACGGAGCCGAGACGCCGGATGCCCTCTTCGATGTCGGCGACGGGTGCGTACGAGAAGTTCAGTCGCATGGACGCGCGGCCGTCGCGCTTCCGGGGATAGAAGGCCGTCCCCGGAACGTACGCGACTCCGGCTTCGAGCGCTCGCGCGAGCATCGCCTTGGTATCGATGGGCTCGGGCAACGTGACCCAGAGGAACAGACCACCCTCGGGGACGCCGACACGCACTCCCGACGGGAAATGCTCGTCGATGGCATCGAGCATCGCGTCCCGTCGCTCCTTGTAGACCTTTCGGACGATCTCGAGGTCCTCCTCGAGGTGCGGCGAGCTCAGGTACTCGGCGGCGACGAGCTGGGTGAACGGCGACGAGCATAGGTCGGCGGCTTCTTTCGCGAGCACGAGTCGCTCGCGGACGGGTTCGGGTGCGAGCACCCAGCCCGTGCGTATGCCGGGTGAGAACACCTTCGAGAGGGTGCCGAGGTAGATGATCCCGGCATCGGTGAGCGCCCGGAGCGGCGGCACGGGCGTGCCTTCGAAGCGGATGGGCGCGTACGGGTCGTCTTCGACGATGAGGACGTCCCGGGAACGGCAGATCTCTACGACAGCAGGTCTGCGCTCGGCCGTAAGTGTGTAGCCGCTCGGGTTCTGGAAGGTCGGGACGAGATAGAGGAACTTGGCTCGCCGTCCTTCGGCGGCGAGGGCGCCCAGCATCTCGTCCAACGCTTCGGGGATGATGCCGTGCTCGTCGGTTGCGACGGACCGGAGCTCGGCTTGGAAAGACGAGAAGGCCCCTATCGCTCCGACGTAGGTCGGAGCCTCGGTGAGGACGAGGTCGCCGGGCTCACAGAAGACCTTGGCCATGAACTCGAGCGCCTGCTGCGCACCGTTGGTAACGACGACCTGATGCGGCTCGGCCTCGATGCCCTGCTGTGCCATGAGATCCACGAGGCGCTCACGGAGTACGAGATGTCCACCGGCCGCACCGTATCCGAGCGCGCCGCGCGAATCGCGCTCGATCACCGCGCGCACACAATCGACGACACGGTGCGCGACGATGTCGGTTTCGGTGTTCCCGCCCGCGAGCGAGATGATCTCCGGCCGGTCGAGCACCGAGAAGAGGGCGCGGATCTCGGAGCCGGTCATGCCGGCCGCGCGCAAAGCGTAGCGGTCGCTGTACGGGTCGAAGCGATTGGACATCCATCTATTGTGCGGGAGGCCCGGTTGTAGCGCCCGGGTTGGGCGAGGGGGTCTAGCCCACCGAGCCGAAGTAGTTGTTGATCCCGTCGGCGACGGCCTCGCCGAGCGAGTGGAGGTAGGTGTCCTCGGCGAGCAGCGGCTCGTTGCCTTCGGTGTAGAGGTCCAGGGTGACCGCCGGCATCTGCGTCTGACGCAGGAACGGGAGGTTGCGACCGAGGAGCTGCGCGCCGCCCAGCCGGGGACGCAGCGCCTCGCCGACGGCCGCCGCGAGGTCGCGTCCGGAGTTGGAGTGCGTACGTTCCACCGACCAGAACGACACGGTCGGGCCGGGTTCAGGACGACAAGCGAGGTGGAACGACACGGCGAGATCGGCTTCGGCGCCGTTGGCGATGTCGCATCGTTGCTCGACCCCCGGGCCGTGCTGAACGGCGCGGGACAGGATCGGGAACCCGCCGAGGGCCTCGAGCCGTTGGGCGGAGGCCTCGGCGACCCGGTAGACGATGTACGCCTCCGGGATGCCTATGGCCGTCACCATGCCGGTATCGCTGCCGCCGTGCGCCGGGTCGAGGAAGATCGTTCGTCCTTCGAGGCCGACGGCGAGCTCGCGCAGGATGCGCTCGCGTATCTCGGCCTTGGAGCCGGGACCGATGCGACGGCGGAGCCTGTCCAGCGCCTCGAACGTTTCGTGCCCGGCTATCCCGTCCGTGGTTCCAAGGCCGGCGTTGCGCTGGAAATCGTGTACGGCTTCCTGCGTGGAGAGCTCGAAGATCCCGTCGTCCTTGCCGGCGTCGAAGCCCAGGGCGTTCAGTCGGCGCTGAAGCTCGCGGACGTCGTCGCCGCGCATGGGTGGGCGCCTCAGGTACAGCGTCCGGCTCCCGAGCGTCCAGCCCGCCTCGACGAGCTCGCGCCACGTCTGTGCACCGACCATTCCGTCGGGGCTCAACCCGCGACGGATCTGGAAGACCTTCACCGCCGACTCGGTCTGCGGGCCGAACCGGCCGCGCTCCGAACGCGCGATCGGGTAGCCCAGAGCCACGACGCGTGCTTGGACGTCGAGCACGGCGCTTCCCGTCGCGCCGACGGTGAGGGACGGGCCGGGGGCCGCGGCCATCGAAGCTACAGGGGTCTAGAGGTGGGGCTCGATGTCGCGGAGCAGTTGTTCCTTCGCGCGCGCTCCGACGATGCGCGCCTTCTCCTCGCCGTTGGCGAAGAGGATCAGCGTGGGGATGCTCAAGATGCCCAAACGCTTCGCGACGTCCGGATTCTCGTCGACGTTGAGCTTCACGACGCGCAGGCGATGGTCGTTGTCGCGGGCGATCTCCTCGAGGATGGGAGCTACGGCGCGGCACGGCGCGCACCATTCCGCCCAGAAATCGATGAGGACGGGTGTTGCGCCGGAGATGGTCGACTCGAAGGTGTCCCCCGTCAGAACTGCGATAGCGGTCATGCGAACCTCCGTAGGGATCTGGGCCGGGCCTTCATTCTACCCGCGGGCAAGGTCGGTCTCGCGCTCATTCGAGCGCGACACCGTGGCGCTCGACGGCGTCCCAATCCACCGTCACGCCGAGCCCCGGGCCCTGCGGGACCTGGATCGTTCCGTCGGGAGCGACGCGGATGGGCTCGGTCAGCATCGCGTCGCGGCCCTCGGGCACCCAGGAGCCGATCTCGTAGGGGTACTCGCACCACGTCGAGTTGGGAGCCGCGCCCATGCAATGCAGGTTCGCGGCGAGACCTATCCCGTTCGTCCACGTGTGCGGGGCGTACTCGACGCCGAAGGCCTCGGCGAGGACGGCCACCTTCCGTGAAGTGAGGATCCCGCCCGACAGCGTCGCATCCGGTTGGACGACGTCGAGCGCACCGCGCTGAAGCATCTCCCGGAACGGGTGCAGCTCGCAGAGCATCTCGCCGCCCGCGATGCG
>JBOGXL010000510.1:0-3257 GCA_050694575.1 Actinomycetota bacterium
CGACCCGGCCGAGCGCGTTGTGCACGTCTCGACGGGAGCACGCAACCCGATGCTGTATCGCGACCTCGTTCGCATCGTCCACGACTACTTCCACGAGCATCCCTATCTCGACGAGGACGACCAGCCGATCCTCCCCGAGCTGTGGAAGTTCCCCGGGCGCCGATCGGTCGAGCGGCGGCTGCGTATCGCGCTGCGTGTGCTCGAGACGGCGTCGCGAGTGTTCGACCACCTGCCCGGTGAGCGGTTCGCCAAGACCGCCGTTGGGGTCGACGAGCGCCTCGATGAGCTCAAGCAGGCCGACCGCTACGCGAAGCTCTACGGCGGCTACGCCGAGTCCGAGGCCGTCTTCGACGACGAGCGCCGCAGCGCGCTGGCCGACGCCCTGGGCGCCGAGGAGCGAGAGATCTTCCCGCTCGACCCCCAGGCCTTCGACTGGCGGGGGTACCTCCACGACCTGCACCTGCCTGAGATCACACGGCGCCGCGGCGTCGTGCGCCGGCGTTCCCGACCGTCGCCGCGCTCGGCGGTCTCCGAGGGCGCGGAGAACGCGCTCGCGGTCTTCGACCTCGAGGGGACGGTGCTCGGTACCAACGTCGTCGACACGTACCTGTGGATCCGCCTGGCCGCATCACCCCGCTCCGAATGGGCCGAGCGGGTCTGGGCTCTCGCCCGCGGCCTGCCGTCGCTCCTCGCGTCCGAACGTCGCGACCGCGGCGAGTTCCTCCGGCGGTTCTACCGCCGGTACGCCGACGCCCCGATGGAAGAGATCCATGAGCTCGCACGCGAAGCTTTCCACGAGCTCGTCCTGCCCAACGCCTTCCCCGACGCCCTGCGTCGCGTCCGCGAGCATCGCCGAGCCGGACACCGCGTCGTCTTCCTCACCGGCGCCCTCGACTTCACCGTCGCGCCGCTCAACCCGCTGGCCGACATCATCGCGGCGGCGCGCCTGCGTTCGAGCAACGGACGGTACACCGGCGAGCTCGAAGAGGTTCCCTACGCCGGCGACGCGCGGGCGTCGTACCTCCGCCGGCTCGCCAAGGAAGTGGGGGCCGACCTGTCCGCCAGCTACGCGTACGGAGACAGCTTGTCCGACCTTCCCATGCTCGAGTCCGTCGGCCATCCGGTGGCGGTGAATCCGGATCCACGACTGCGACGCGTCGCTCGCGATCGCCGGTGGGCTCTCGAGCGTTGGCGGCGCGCTACGGGTCCCGCAAGGTTCTCGTTCCCGGCGAAGGAGCGCGTGCACGCGTGATAGCCCTCGAGTTCTCTCGTTCGGTTCCGAGATACGTCGCGTCGCGCGTCGCGGGACGCGCCGCACCCGGGCTCGTCGGGCGTGTCGCGCCGCTTCGACTCGGCCACCACGACGATCCCGCGCTCCCCGGTGAGGATTGGGTACGCGTCGCGCCGCGGTTGTCGGGCATCTGCGGTTCCGATCTCGCGATGATCGCCGGTGAGTCCTCCTTCTACTTCTCCCCCATCGTGTCCATGCCCTTCGTCCCCGGCCACGAGGTCGTCGGCACCCTCGAAGACGGCACGCGCGTGGTGATCGAGCCCGTTCTCGCTTGCGCCGCCCGCGGCATCGAGCCGCCGTGCGCCGCGTGCTCGGCCGGCGACATCGGCCTGTGCTCACGGACGGCGCACGGTCTGATCTCCCCCGGCCTGCAGACGGGCTTCTGCGAGGACACGGGCGGCGGCTGGGGGACAGCGCTCGTCGCCCACCTGTCGCAGATCCATCCGGTGCCCGACGCCCTTGCCGATGAGACCGCCGTCCTGATCGAGCCGCTGGCGTGCGCCGTCCACTCCGTCCTCCGCGCCGACGTCGGCTCAGATGCGACGGTGCTCGTCTCGGGCGCCGGCACGATGGGTCTGCTCACCATCGCCGCGCTCCGCGAGCTCACGCCGGCCGGACGCATCATCGCCGTCGCCAAGCACCCGCAGCAGCGCAGGGAGGCCTCGCGGCTGGGCGCCGACGAGGTCGTGAGACCCGACGCGGCGATGCGAAGTGTGCGCCTGGCGACGGGCTCCCATCTCCACGAGCCCGAGCAGGGCAGCCCCTGGCTCACCGGAGGCGCCGACGTGTCCTTCGAGTGTTCCGGAGCACCGGCCAGTCTGGACGTGTGCCTTCGTGCGACACGCGGGCGCGGTGTCGTGGTCCTCGTCGGGCTGCCCGGCCCCGCTCGAGTCGACCTGGCCCCCGTCTGGCACCGCGAGCTCGACGTCCGGGGAGCGTACACGTACGGCATCGAATCGGACGGCCGCCGCACCTTCGAGATCGCGATCGAGCTCGCGGCCAAGATCGATCTCGCGCCTCTCGTCGGCGCCGCATACCCACTAACCCGCTACGACGAAGCGATAGATCACGCCATGGACGCAGGACGCCTGGGAGCCATCAAGGTGGTGTTCGATCTTGGCCGCAAGTAGACCCGGTCTCGTCCTCGAGGTGGACAGGCGGACGCCGCCCGTGCTGTTCCACTCCGGCGAGGGCTTCCGCCTCGAGCGCTTGCCCCGCGGCGCGCGCATCGTCTACCCGCCCGAGCCCGTCGATGCGCTGCGCCACCCCGAAGAAGCGATAGCTCGAGCCCTGGACGAGCCCCTCGACGCCGATCCCCTGCGGGCCAAGCTCCGCCCCGGCATGCGGCTAACCATCGGCATCGACGACATCTCGCTGCCGCTGCCGCCGATGCGCACACCCGACGCACGGCAGCTCGTCCTCGAGCGCGTCCTGACGCTGGCGGCCGAGGCGGGTGTCGACGACGTCGAGCTCGTCGTCGCGAACTCGCTACACCGCCGGATGACCGAGAGCGAGATCCGGCGCATGGTCGGCGACCGCGTCTTCCGCGCGTTCTGGCCCGACCGGCTGCGGAACTTCGACGCCGAGGATCCCAACGACGTCGTCTTCGTCGGGACGACCGATCGGGGCGAGGAGGTCGAGCTCTGCCGTCGCGCCTTGGAGTCCGACCTGCTCGTCTACTCGAACATCAATCTCGTCGCGATGGATGGGGGCCACAAGTCCGTCCCGGTGGGCTTCGGGACGTACCGCTCGTTGCGGCACCACCACAACGTGCAGACCCTGCTCGACTCCCGGTCCTACATGCATCCCGAGCGCTCCGCTCTGCACCACTCCGCCTCCCGCATGGGGCGCTTCCTCGCCGACAAGCTCGACATCTTCACCGTCGAGACGACGTTGAACAACGCAACCTTCCCGTCGCCGTACGACTTCCTGTCCAAACGCGAGTTCGAGTGGTCGTTCCGCGACC
>JBOGXL010000511.1:0-4196 GCA_050694575.1 Actinomycetota bacterium
GTCGTCGCCGAGAAGTTCCAGACCGGCTTCGACCAGCCCCTGCTGCACACGATGCTCGTGGACCGCAAGCTCGCGGGCGTCCACGCCGTCCAGACGCTCTCGCGCCTCAACCGGACGCATCCGGGGAAGGACGACACTTTCGTCCTCGACTTCGTGAACACCTCCGACGACATCCTCGCCGCTTACGCGCCGTTCTACGAGACCACGCTGGCCGGCGAGACCGACCCCAACCTCCTCTTCGACGCCCGCGACGAGCTCAACCGCTTCGGCGTCCTGCGCGACGAGGAGGTGGAGGCCTTCGCCCGCGTCTACTTCGACCGGTCGCTTCCGGACGCCGAGGTGCATTCCCGCATCCACGCACAGCTCGACCCCGCGAAGCATCGGTTCGCCGACCTCGATGACGACGACCAGGAGACGTTCCGTCGCGTCCTGCACAGGTTCGTCAGCCTGTACGCCTTCGTGTCGCAGATCCTGCCGCTGGACGACACCATGCTCGAGAAGCGCTACCAGTACTGCCGGCTCCTCGAGCATGCTCTTCCCCGTCCTCATCCGGGCGCACTCGATCTCGGCGACCTCGAGCTGACACACCTGCGATTGCGCCGCACAGGACGCCACACGCTCGACATCGCGACGGGTGAAGCGCTGCCTCTGGTCGCGTTCCCAGGTGTGGAGCCCGGCCCAACGGCCATCCCCGGGCTCGAGCCGCTCTCCGAGGTGATCCGCAGGATCAACGAGCTCTTCGGGCTCGACCTCGGCGAGGCCGACCGGCTGCACATCGAGAGCGTCACGGCCGAGATGGTCGACGACACCGACGTGCAACAAGTGGCCTCGGCCAACACGCTCGAGAACTTCGCCGTCTCCTTCGACCGCCGGATGGTCCGAGCGTTCGTGGACCGCATGGACAAAGACGAGAAGCTCACTATCAAGCTGCTCGACGACCCGGAGTTCAAGGCCGCGGTGAAGGCCTACATGCTGCCGCTCGTCTACGAACGCGCCCGCGTCGCGCGGCAGAAGTCGTGTCCGATAGGCGATCTGCTCGGCCCGGGCAAGGAGGACCAGTACCTCGAGTACAAGGCCGGCTTGCGATGGGACATCGAGCGCGGCGAGAAGTCGAAGGTCGTCGAGTCGGCCGTCATCAAGACGGTGGCGGCCTTCCTCAACTCGGCCCACGGCGGGACGCTGCTGATCGGCGTACGGGACGACGGCGCCGTCGCCGGGCTCGAAGGCGACTACGCGACGCTGCGGAAGCAGGGACGCGAGGACCGGGATCTCTTCCAGCTTCACCTCACCCAGATCGTGGCCAACGCCGTGGGGATGGCGGCGGCGGCCAACGTCACGGCCGAGATCCTGGCCGTCGACGGGGACGATGTCTGCCGGCTACACGTCGAGCCGTCGGCTCATCCCGTCCGGGCCGAGGTCACGAAGGTCGATCGGAAGGGTCAGTTCTCGACACGGGAGGCGTTCTTCGTCCGGATGAACAATGCGACGAAGGAGATCCCGGACCCCGGAGAGCTCCAGCGGTACATCGCGCAGCGCTGGGGCGGGTCGGCTCCTAGCCGATGATGGCGAGGGCGGCCGCCCAGGCCGAGCTCACGATCACCGAGCAGGCCCCCATGATCGTGACTATCCGCCACGTGAGCCTTGACTCCAGCCGTGCCAACGATCCGTCCAGATAGTCCTTGGTGACGAGTTGGTCGGGCGCGGAAGGCATTGCGACCACCAGGTCGTACAGCTCCAGCCGACCGACGTCCATCGCTTCCATGGTAGACCTCCCCGATCAGGGGGAAGACCGGACAAAACCGTCCCGAACGTACGGCGCATCGGCGACATCGCTGGTCGGCCTAGGCTCCTAACCGATGATGGCCAGGGCTGCCGCCCAGGCCGAGCTCACGATCACCGACCAGGCCCCCATGATCGTGATCATCCGCCATGTGAGCCGGTCGACGACTCGAGCTTCTAATGCCACGAGCTGGTGCGCGAGATCATCCTTCGTCACCAGTTCGCTGGGCCGCGAGGGCAAGGCCAGCACGAGCTCGCGGGCGGGCTCTTCATCGAGCTTCGGCTTGAGCAGCTCGTAAAGGCGGAGCCGGCGGGCGTCCATCGCTTCCATGGTAGACCTCCCGGTAATGGGGAAGACCAAGGGGAAGCAGCCGAACGATAGGGCTCATCGCGGACATCGCGGTGTCGGTCTCGGCCCCGATGATGTGATGCTCAGATGAAGACGACCGGCATGACCCTGGACGCTCCCCAGAAGCGCGTTGTCGATCACGACGGCGGGCCCCTGCTCGTTCTCGGCTCCCCGGGCACGGGCAAGACGACGGTGCTGGTCGAACGGTGGGTGCGCCTGGCCACCGAGCGGGTCGAGCCGCACCGGATCCTGCTGCTCGTCCCCACCCGCGAGCGCGCCCTGGCCTTGCGGGACGAGCTTCCGTGGCGCCTCGACGCGCAGGCCATCGTCGAGGTGCCCGTCCACACTTGGCACGCCCTCGCCTACCACCTCGTCACGCGCTACTACCGCAAGCTCGGGTACTCGCAGCCGCCCATCCGGCTGACGACGGCCGAGCAGTCGGCCGTCGTCCACGAGCTGCTCGCAACCGAGAAGGCGAAGGCGTGGGGTCCGTACGCGGAGCATCTGGACAAGAACCCGTTCGTCGCCGAGGTGGCCGACTTCTGCGTCCGCGCCGGTCACCGTGGCCTCACCGACGGCGATCTCGAGGCCCTGGCGGCCGAACGACCGGAGCACGGCGCCGTCGCGGCCTTCGCGCTGCGCTACCGCAAACACCTGCGCGACCAGTCGGCGCTGGACTACGCCGAGCTCGTCCTCGCCGCGACGCGACTCCTCGAGAGCGACGATGCGATCCGCGTCGCGGTGCAGCGGCGCTTCACGCACGTCCTGGTCGACGACGCGCAGGAGCTCGCACCGGCGCAGCTGCACCTGCTGCAGCGACTGAACTGCGACCACCTCGTCTGCGCCGGCGATCCCGACTCCGCCATCGAAGCCTTCCGCGGAGCCGACCCCGGCTGGCTCGAGCGGTTCGAGACCGTCGCCCCCGACCACGAACGCGTGGTACTGCCGACGTGCCACCGCTACGGCAAGGCCGTAGGCGACGTGCCGGCGACCTTGATCGCTCATTCCCCCGATCCCGGCCCCCATCGCGCCACGGCTTACGGAACCGAGGACGGCACAGTCGAGTTTCGCTCGTACTCGACGATGGCGGGTGAGCTCGAAGCCGTGGCCCGCGAGATCCGCCGTGCGCACCTCCTCCACGCGGTCCCGTACGACCGCATGGCGATCCTGCTCGCGCAACCGTCGACGTACGGTTTCACCGTCGAGCGCGTGCTTCGGAGCTTCGCCGTGCCCTCCCGATCGATCTCCTCGGACGGCCTGCGCACGCAACCGGCCGTGCGCGCCGTGCTCGACCTGTGCAGGCTCGCGCTCTTTCCAGAACCCACAGACGATCTCACGAAAGCGGTGCTCTGCTCGCCTATGTTCGGACTCCACCCGTACCGGGTCCGCGAGCTCGACCGCGATGCACGCATGCGGCGCGGCATCACCCTCGGCGCCCTGATCGAGGAGCGCTCCGACTCCGACCTCGCCGAGCTCCGAAGCGTTCGTGATGCCGCGCGCGCCGATCCCGACGAGCCGGCCGATGCCACCTTCGCTCGAGTCTTCGACACGTCGGCGTGGTGCAACGACCAGGCGGCGAAGCGGCGGACCGACGCGCAGGCGGCGGCGAACCTCAACGCGCTGCGCGCGCTCAACAAGGCCGTGTCCCGGTTCGTCGAGCGTCACAAAGACGGGACGATGCGCGAATACCTCGAGGCCTCGAGCGACGCCGCCTTCGCCGCCGACGGGTGGCAGCCGCCCAACACCCCGCGCGGCGTGAACCTCCTGTCCTTCCACGCGGCCAAGGGCCTCGAGTGGGACGTCGTGTGCGTCATCGGCGTCGCCGAGGGACAGATCCCGAAAGCGCACCGAGCGCAGGGCTTGTTCGATCCGTGGGCCCTGGAACGCGGCGGCGCGATCGAACGCGCACAGGCCCAGCTCGCGGAGGAACGGCGCACGCTCTACGTCGCCCTGTCGAGAGCGCGGCGCCGCCTCCTCGTGACGACATCACCCGGCGTGCGCAAGGCGACGCCGTCACGCTTCTGCGAGGAAGCCTTCGGTCCCCTGCCCGAGCCGATCACGCCGGGGG
>JBOGXL010000512.1:0-4303 GCA_050694575.1 Actinomycetota bacterium
GGGGTTTTTTCATGACCGAGACAGAGACGTACACGGTGAAGATCCGGGCCGAGAAGGTCGCGGCCGTCGACGAGATCAAGCAGGAGTTCGGCGACTCACCGGCCGTCCTCCTCACCGAGTACCGCGGGCTCACCGTGACGGAGCTGAAGTACCTGAGGGTCCAGCTCCTGGGTCAAGAGACCGCCTATCGCGTCGTCAAGAACACACTTGCGCGGCGGGCTGCTACCGAAGCCGGACTCCAGGAGCTCGTCGAGCTCTTCGTCGGTCCGACGGCCGTTGCGTGGGTCAAGGGCGACCCGGTCGCCGCCGCGAAGATCCTCGCCACGTTCGCGCGGGACCACCCGGACCTCGTCATCAAGGGTGGCGTCCTCGATGGGCGCGTCCTGTCGGCGGACGAGACCAAAGGCCTCGCGACCATCGACCCTCTCGACGTGTCGCGCGCGAAGATCGCCGGCTTGTTGACCGCGGCCCTTCGTCAGATAGCGATGCTCGCGGAAGCTCCGGCGCGACAGATCCTGTACGTCCTCGAGCAGATCGGCGCCGAGGCTCCCGAGGAGCCGGTTGCGGAGCCGGAGCCCGAGCAGGTCGAACAAGCAGAAGCAACGGAAGAGCAGACGGAAGGGGAGTAGACATGGCCAACGTTGACGCGGTTCTCGACGCGATCAAGGAGCTGTCCGTCCTCGAGGCGGCCGAGCTCGCGAAGAAGATGCAGGAGGAGTTCGGCATCGAAGCCGCTGCTCCGGTAGCCGTCGCTGCCGCCGGGGCCCCGGCCGGCGATGCCGGTGCGCCCGTCGAAGAGCAGTCGGAGTTCGACGTGATCCTCACGGGGGCCGGCGACAAGAAGATCCAGGTGATCAAGGAGATCCGCTCCTTCACGACCCTGGGTCTCAAGGAAGCCAAGGACGTCGCCGACAACGCGCCCAAGCCCATCAAGGAAAAGGTCACGAAGGAAGAGGCCGACAAGATCAAGGCCGCCATCGAGGCCGCCGGCGGAAGTGTGGAGGTCAAGTGACGGAAGCGGTTGACTACCCCCAAAGGCCATTCCTAGGATTGGCACTCATGTTGACCGGGAGCGCCCGTGGCTGACGTCGGCGACGTCGTCGAGGGCGTCGTCGCGAAGATCATGCCCTACGGGGCATTCGTCGACCTCGACGGCGGTCAGAAGGGTCTCATCCACATCTCGCAGGTCGATCGTTCGTACGTCCAGAACGTCAGCGACTTCCTGCGGGAGAACGACAGGGTTACGGTCAAGATCGTCGGCACCAAAGACGACGGTCGGCTCGATCTGTCGATCAAGGTGCTCCAGGAGCCCGATCCGAGCGAGCACCGTCCGGTCGGGAAGCAGGATCCCGAGTTCGAGCGGATGCTGAAGAAGTTCATGCAGCGTTCGAACGAGCGCCAGGCCGACATCAAGCGCAACATCCGGCAAAAGCTGGGCTGACGTTTCCCGACAGCCTGTCTCCTGAGGATCGCGACGCCGTCGAGCGGCAGCTCGAGCGTCCGGTTCGTGGAGAGGTCCGCGTGGCGTTCCGCTGCCCGTGCGGGCTGCCGGCCGTCATCGAAACCTTTCCCCTCGTCGACGGCAGGCCGTTCCCGACGCTGTACTGGCTCACGTGCGTCCGGGCATCGGGTGCCGTGGGCGGCTTGGAGGCGTCGGGCGTCATGCGCGATCTCACGGCGCTGTTGCGTGAGGACCCCGACTTCGCGGCGGCCTTCGAGGCGGCCGAGCTCGACTACGTCTCCAAGCGCGATGCGCTGGCCAAGCTCGACGGGGGCGCCGGGGTCGGCGGTGGCCCGTCCGACCGAGTGAAGTGCCTGCACGCCCATCTCGCGCACCACCTCGTCTGCCGGTGCAATCCCGTCGGCGCGTGGGTGGAGGAACGGATCCCAGACGTGCTGCGTCCACCGCCGTGCGTGTAGCCGCCGTCGACATCGGGACGAACACCGTCCGGTTGCTCGTTCGTGAGGGCGACGAGACGATCGACCGCGCCTCACGGATCACGCGCCTGGGGGAGGGCGTCGACGCGTCGGGGGAGCTCGGTGAAGAGCCGATGCGGCGGACGCTCCAGGCGACGAAGGAGTTCGTCGATCGCGCACGCGCCGCGGGGGCCGAGAAGATCGTCGTCGCCGGCACGAGCGCGCTTCGTGATGCGTCCAACCGGTCGGCATTCGCCGGTGCGGTCCGCGAGGACTGCGGAGTGGAGCTCGAGATCCTCGATGGCTCGGCCGAGGGACGAATCGCGTATGCCGGCGCTACGAGCGGGCTCCCGGACGGACGCTACGTCGTGTGCGACATCGGTGGTGGATCGACCGAGCTGATCACGGCGGCCGAGGCCGTCTCGAACGACGTCGGGTCGGTCCGCGTGCGCGAGCGGTATCTCCCCGGTGACCCGCCGGCGCGCGAGGACGTGGCCAGGGCGCGAGCAGAGATCACGCCGATGATCGACGGCGCTCGCCGCAAGCTCGGCCTCGGCGGGTCCGAACAGATCGTCGGTGTCGCCGGCACCATCACCACCGTCGCCGCGCTCGACGCCGGCCTGCGCGAGTATGACTCCGATGTGGTGCACGGGTACGCGCTGTCCGCTGCGGCCGTCGAGGCGTGGGCCGAGCGGCTGAACGCGATGACGGTCTCGGCGATCCGAGGTCTCGGCCCGGTGAATCCCGGCCGCGCGGATGTCATCGGCGCCGGAGCGCTCGTCCTCGCGTGCGTCGTGGATGCGCTCGATGCGGACGCGCTCATCGCGTCCGAGCGCGACATCCTCGATGGGCTCGTGTTGCGGGCGCTCGGGTAGCCTGACGGTTCTTTCGACGACTCCGGGGGGAGCCATGGACGACAAGTTCGACATCGCCAAGAAGGTCGCGATAGTGACGGGCGGCAACGTGGGCATCGGCGTTGCCATCGCGCGCACGTTCTTGGAGGCGGGCGCGTCCGTCGTGACGTGCTCGCGGCGCGACTACCCGACGCCGCCCGCGGCCGAAGGGCTCGAGGGGGTGTCCGACCGGATCGTCCACGTGACGTGCGATGTCCGGGAGCCGGATCAGATCGATGCCGTCGTCGCCAAGGCGAAGGACACGTTCGGGCGCCTCGACGTCCTCGTCAACAACGCCGGCGGCTCACCCGGCGCGCCCGCGGCGACGGCGTCCCCGCGCTTCTTCGCCGCCGTCATCGCCATCAATCTCACGGGGCTGATGACCTTCAGCCAGCGGGCGAACGCGGTCATGCAGGAGCAGGAGGAGGGCGGGACGATCATCAACATCGCCAGCGTCGCCGGCGTGCTGGCCGCCCCCTTCAGCGCGGCCTACGGCGCAGCCAAGGCCGGTGTGATCAACGCCACGCGGTCGCTCGCCGTCGAGTGGGGGCCGAAGGTGCGGGTGAACTGCATCGCGCCGGGGTTGATCCTCACGGAAGGGGCGGACTATCTCGCTCCCACCGACCAGGCGAAGGAAGCGATAGCCGCGCAGATCCCGGTGCGGAGGATCGGCCTGCCCGAGGACATCGCCGACGTCGTCCATTTCCTCTCGTCGCCGGCGGCCCGTTACATCAACGCCGAGACGATCGTGGTCGACGGAGGGCAACGTATCCGGTAGGAGCCGCCCATACACTGGCACGGGCCCGGGTGGCGGAACCGGATATACGCGGGGCGCTTAAAACGCTCTGGCCGTGAGGCCGTGTGGGTTCGACTCCCACCCCGGGCACGCGCGTTCGACTCGCCCCGTAGTCTGTGAGCCGGTATGAGCGTCGACGAGCTGACCCAGATCATGGAGAGGGACGAGCCGGGACGCCCCCGGCGCGCTCTCGTCGCCTTCCTCACCCTCGGACTGATCGGCGCGGTGATCGCCGTGATCCTCGTCACGCAAGGGGACAAGCGCGCGCTCGCCGAGCTGCGGATCCGCGACGACCGCGTCTCGGTGAAACCGACCGAGGCCGAGTTCGAGCCGGGCGTCGAGGGGCAGGCCCTGCTGGTGGGTGACACCGTCCGGACGAGCTCCGAGGGACAGGCCCAGATCGATTACTTCGAGGGCTCGGAGACGCGGCTCGACTCCGACACGACCCTCGTCATCGGCGCTTTGCTCAACGAGTCCGGGACGCGCAGCGTCTCGATCGACCAGACCAACGGCCGGCTGTGGCACCGCGTCGAACGATTGACCTCGTCGGAGGATCGCTACGAGGTGCGAACGCCCAACGCCGTGGCCAGCGTGCGCGGGACGACCTTCGCGACGATCGGGCTGTTCGCGCCGAATTGGTTCTTCATGGGCTTCGACGGCGAGACGATCGTCCAGACGGACGAGGGCGAGCAGTTCA
>JBOGXL010000513.1:0-2504 GCA_050694575.1 Actinomycetota bacterium
GCGCTGTACGGCGGCTTCGCCGGCGGCATCATCTTCGGCGCGATCTCCGACGCGTCGAGCCCGCGCGTCGCGCTGACGTTCCTGGTCATCCCCGGCGTCATCGGCGGGGCGCTGATGGCCTGGGGTGCACGGTACGTGCGGTCGGACATAGCTCTGGTCGTCGCCGACGTCAGGGAGGCCGAGCGGGCGGCGGCCCGGCGCCGCACGGCCGCGCGCAATCTCCTCGAGGTCCGCGACGTCGATTTCAGCTACGGCTCGGTGCAGGTGCTCTTCGACGTATCTCTCGATGTTCCCGAAGGCGAGATCGTGGCTCTCCTCGGGACGAACGGCGCCGGGAAGTCCACGCTCCTGCGCCTCGTGACGGGGCTCGACCACCCCACGCGCGGCTCGATCCGCTTCGACGGCGACGACATCACCTACCTGGAGGCCGAGCAGCTCCTGTCGCTCGGGATCGCCCAGATGCCGGGCGGCAAAGCCGTCTTCCCCGGCCTGACCGTCGTCGAGAACCTCAAGGCCGGTGCGTTCAGCTTCCGGAAGGACGGCGCTCGGGTCGCACGGGAGATCGAGCAGGTCGAGTCGTGGTTCCCGATCCTGCGCGAACGCCGCGACCAGCTCGCCTCTACCTTGTCCGGCGGCGAGCAGCAGATGCTCGCACTCGGGAAAGCCTTCCTCACGCGTCCGCGCCTGCTGTGCATCGACGAGCTCGCACTGGGGCTCGCCCCCCAGGTGGTCGGGTCGCTGCTGGCGATAGTGCGCGAGATGCACGAGCGCAAAACGACGGTCGTCATCGTCGAACAATCGCTGAACGTGGCGTGCAGCATCGCATCGACGGCCGTCTTCCTCGAGAAGGGCCACGTGCGCTTCGTCGGTCCGGCCCGCGACCTTCTCGAACGCCCGGATCTCGCGCGCTCCGTCTTCCTCGAGGGCGCCGGACGGTGAGCGTCCTCGTCGTCGGCACGATCACGGGCCTCACTTACGCGCTTCTCGCCGTCGGGCTCTCGTTGATCTACAAGTCGGCGCGCTTCGTGAACTTCGCACACGGCAACCACGGCGCGTTCGCCGCGGTCATCTTCGCCAAGCTCGTCGTCGACCTCGATGTGCCCTACTGGGTCGCCTTCGCCGCCGCCGTCGCCATGGGAGCCGCGCTCGGCGCCGTGATCGAGCTCGGGATCGTCCGCCGGCTGTTCGGTGCTCCTCGTCTGGTGCTCGTCGTCGCGACCATCGCCATCTCGCAGCTCTTCCTCTTCGCCAGCCTCCAGCGGGGGCTGAACGCCGATCAGGACGAGCTCGTCCTGAACGGGTTCCCGCTTCCCTTCGATGTGTCCTGGCGCGTCGGCGGCGTGATCCTCCACGGCGGCGAGGTGGCGATCCTCATCCTCGTCCCGCTGCTCGCCCTGGCGCTCGCGGGCTTCTTCCGGTTCTCGTCGTACGGACAAGCCATCCGCGCATCCGCCGAGAACCCGGACGCCGCGCGCCTGGCCGGCATCTCGGTGAAGCGGATGTCGACGATCGTCTGGGTCATCGCCGGCGTGCTCGCCGCCGTCACAGGTCTTCTCGTCGGGCCGTTGCGTCCGATCTTCCAGGTGGGCAGCGCCGGGCCGTCGATCCTCGTGCGCGCGCTCGGCGCGTCGCTCGTCGGCGGGATGACGAACCTACCCATCGCGTTCGGTGCCGGCATCGCGATAGGCATCCTCGAAGCGATCGTCTTCGACAACTTCACGTCGGGAGGCATACAGGACCTCGTCGTCTTCCTCGTGGTCATGGGGGCGCTGATCGTTCGGGCTCGCGGGCTGGCCCGCTCGACGCGCGATCCCGCGTCCGGATTCACGTTCGGTGTGGCGGAGAGAGCCATGCCCGTCGCGCTGGCGTCGCTGCGCGCCGTGCGACGCATGCGTTCGGCCGGTGTCGCCGCAGCGCTGGCGGTCGCCGTGGTGTTGCCGTATCTGCCGATCCTCGACCTGAACACCTCGGAGAAGACGTTTCTCATGACGCTCGTCTGGGGCTACGCCCTGGTCGGGCTCTCTCTCACCGTGCTCACGGGCTGGGCCGGGCAGGTGTCGCTCGGGCAGTTCGCGCTCGTCGGGGTGGGCGCGTTCGCGGCCGCGAGGTTCGCCGGCGACATGCCTCTCGTCCTGTTGGTGCTCGCGTGCGGCGTCGTGGGCGTCGGGGTCGCGGTCATCGTCGGGCTCCCCGCCTTGCGCATACAGGGGCTCTTCCTCGCCGTGTCCACGCTCGCTTTCGCCGTGGTCGCGACGGGCTGGGCGTTCCAGCAAGACTTCTTCGTCGTCGATCCGTCCGCGGTTTCCATCCAGCGTCCGGAGATCATCGCGAGCGAGCGGAGTCTGTACTACTTCGCCTTGGTCCTTCTGGTGCTCGGAGCGCTCGCCGTGCGCAACCTCCGCCGATCCGGGCCGGGCCGGGTGCTCATCGCCGTCCGGGACAACGACCAGGCGGCGCGATCCGAAGGGTTGTCGGCCATGGGCACGCGCCTGCTGTCCTTCGGT
>JBOGXL010000514.1:0-22045 GCA_050694575.1 Actinomycetota bacterium
GGACGTACGAGGACGCGTACCGCAACACGCTCGACGTCTCGGCCGTGCCGGCGACGAAGGCGCTCACGCACCTTCCCGTCATCGTCGATCCGTCCCACTCCGGTGGACGCCGCGAACTCGTCGCGCCGCTTGCGCGCGCCGCCGTTGCGGCCGGCGCCGACGCCGTGATGATCGACGTACACCCCGACCCGCGGACCGCATTGTGCGACGGCCCGCAGGCGCTCACGCGCGACGACGTCACCGAGCTGGCGACCGAGCTCTTCGCGATAGCTGAAGCGGTCGGCAAGAAGCCCGCAACGAACGCAGCGAGCGGATCACGTGACGGATAGGAAGGTCGCGCTCACCGGGATCCAGCCCTCGGGCACGCCGCACATCGGCAACTACCTGGGGATGATCCGGCCTGCGCTCGAGCTGGCGCGCGACTACGACGCGTACTACTTCCTCGCCGACGCACACGCCCTGACGACGGTTCGCGATCCGCGCCTCTTACGCGAGCAAACCTATGAGATCGCCGCGGTGATGCTCGCCCTCGGTCTCGACCCCGACAAGGTGGTGTTCTACCGTCAGTCCGACCTATCCGAGACGTTTGAGCTCGCTTGGATCCTCAGCTGCGTAACACCCAAGGGGCTCTTGAACCGGGCGCACGCGTACAAGGACGCCACGACCGAGAACGAAGCGGCCGGACGTCCTGTCGACGACGGCGTCTGCCTCGGCCTGTTCGCCTATCCGGTGCTCATGGCGGCCGACATCCTCATCGTCGACGCTCACGTGGTTCCGGTGGGCTCGGATCAGAAGCAGCACGTCGAGATGGCACGCGACATCGCCGAGGCCTTCAACCGCAGCTATGGTGACGTCCTCAACCTCCCGGAGCCGCTGATCGATCCATCCGTCGCGACCATCACGGGAACCGACGGACGGAAGATGTCGAAGAGCTTCGGCAACGTCGTGCCGATCTTCGCCTCCGACGACGAGCTCAGGAAGCTCGTCATGCGCATCGTCACAGACTCGCGACGGCCCCAGGAGCCGAAGGACCCCGCGACGGACAACCTGTTCCGCATCTACGAGCACTTCGCGGCTCCGGCCGACGTCGAGGCCATGCACGAGCGCTACACCGCGGGCGGGGTTGGATACGCGGAAGTGAAGGGTGAGCTCGCCACGCTGCTCGCGGAGAGGTTCTCCGAGCCCCGAGCGCGCTACGAGGCCCTGATGGCCGACCGCGAGCCGATCGACGCTGTCCTCGATGAGGGCGCGCGCCGTGCGCGCCTCGTCGCGGGCAACGTCCTGAGCCGCGTGCGTCGCGCCGCGGGCCTCGAGGCTTAGGTATCTCGAGGTGGCCGACCTCGTAGTCACACCGGACGGCATCGGATACAAGAGACGTAACCCGTGGGGCGTCTTCCTGCTGGGGTTCGTGACCGTGGGGATCTACACGCTCGTGTGGTGGTACAAGATCAACAACGAGCTACGGAACAACGGTCAGCGTAACGACCCCACCCTCGCGCTGCTCGCCCTCTCGCTCGGAGCGATAGTGATAGTTCCGTTGTTCGTGTCGTACTACCGCACCGCCGACCGGATCAGGCAGGCGCAAGAAACCACGGGCGCGAGCCACCGCATGGTCCCGTGGCTCGGCCTCGTCCTCGTTCTGCTCATCAGTGGTTTCGCGGTCGTTTACTACCAGTCGCAGCTGAACAAAGCCTGGGACGCCCTCGCCGCAGCGGGGGCGTCAGGTCCGGCCAGCCTGACGACCGTGCCGCTAGCGCACCAGGCGCCGGCGGAGTAGCACGGCCGCTGCGGCCAGCCCCACACCACCGACGACGACGCCCGCCGCGGCTGCACCGGTCTTCGGCAGCACCGGCGTGGCTTTGCGGACCACGGGGCTGGAGAAGTTGCCGGCCGCGAGGACTTCGGTGTGCACGAGCTCGACGCCGATGTTCGGCAGCGGATCTGACAACAGGCTCAGCGCCACCGCGTCGGCCGTTGCGCTCGCGCACGCGTCGTTACTCGCGAGCGCGCCCGAGCACGCCGTGCTCGTCAAGCCACGCTCGGTCGCGATGCTCGTCTCCAGCGGTGTCCCCGCGAGCAGGTGCAGGTCCTGCGGTGCGGAGATCTTCTGGTCGATGAGCGCGTCGTCGGGATCGGGCGTCAGGATGTTGAGCGCCTTCACGTGCGCGAAGGCCACGTCCGCCGAAGCCGTCGGCTTGCCGTCGGCCACCGAAGCTACGGCCTCGCCGACGGCGAGCTCGACCTCGAGGACACCACCGAGTACATCGATGACGACGCCACGTCCGGGCGAGAGCGACGAGATGCCCCCGTTGGTCGACGTGACGTTTCCGCGGTTCGGCGCCACGCGGATCTGCAGCAGCGGTTGGGAGGTCAACCTTTCTTGAAGAGCATCGATCACCGAGTTGACCCGACCGCGGACGGCTTCCGGCAGCGGCGTGAGAGCGCCCTGGAGCGTGTTGAGGAACTCGTTCACCTGCGGAACGCTGTTGACCACCGTCTCGGTGAGCCGGATCTCCGCGAGAACCTCGCCGGCGGCGTGCTCGGCCGTCGGCAGACCCTTCACTCCTCCGAGAGCGCACGTGGCCATGCCGAGGTCGAGCGAGAGCAGCGGCTCGAGAGCCTCCGGCGTCGAAAGCGCCGTCACTTCGTCGGCAAGCTTCGGCGGCTCGCACGAGACGTGACTGTCGGCGAGCCCGGGAATGACCACGCCGCGCGACACGGCCTTGGCCAATTGGTCGATGATCTTGATCGGTGAGCTCTGCGTCCGCTTGTACCCGGCGTTGCTCTCACCGCCACCGACCGTAAGCTCGATGTCGCCGATCGAGATCTTGACCGCGTGACTTCCGGCCTGGCCGACGAACGATCCGAGGTTGACCTTCTTCTCGGCGCTGCCGGCGGGCATGAAGCTGGAGCCCGCCAACAACGCCACGACGAAACCGCCGACAAGCAATCTGGATGCACGCCTGCGCATGATGCCTCCCGCCCTTAGCCGTGAAGCCGACACACTACTGCACCCAAGCTGCCATGCGCCGACGACACCGCACTACCAGGCAAAACACCACGTTTCGCCCAACTTGTAACTCTAGTATCCAGGCTTAGCCCAGCGCCTTCAACGAACCCGCGAAGGCCGAGATCGCCCTGTCGACGCCCCCGGAGGAAACGTCCAGGTGAGTCACGAAACGAACGACCGGCCCCGGCAGGTTCAGCCCGGCGAGGACGCCTTCCGTCCGCAGAGCGTCGACCACCCGCTCGGGGCTCAACCCGGCCCCCGCGGCGTCGAACAAGACCATGTTCGTCTGCACCCGGTCCGGGTCGACCGTCCCGGGCGGGGCGACGGCGGCCAGGCCCTCGGCCAGACGGCGAGCGTTGTCGTGGTCCTCGGCGAGGCGATCGACCATGGTCTCCAAAGCGACCACGCCGGCCGCGGCGACCACACCCGCCTGTCGCAGGGCGCCGCCGAAGATCCGGCGGTGCAGCCACGCCTCCTCGATCCGCTCGCGGGGCCCGCACACGAGCGACCCCATCGGCGCGGCCAGCCCCTTGTAGAGCGAGATCGACACCATCTCGCACAGCCCCGCGTACTCGCGCGGCTTCGTGCCTGATGCGACGCACGCGTTGAACATCCGCGCACCGTCGCAGTACAGCGGAAGAGACGCGCTCCGGGCCACCTCGCTCAACTCGCGGACGGCCTCCAGCGGCCACACCGTTCCGCCCGCACCGTTGTGCGTGTTCTCGATACAGACGAGGACCGAAGCCGGCTGGAAGGGGTCGTCCGGACGAAGCGCATCGCGCACCTCCTGTGCATCCAGCACCCCGAGGCGACCGGGAAGGCCGCGCAGCTGCACCTGCGAAAGGACGGCTGAGGCGCCGGACTCGAAGTGGATGAAGTGGCAGTCCGACTCGCACACAACCTCCCCCCCGGGTCGCGACAGCACCTTCAGCGCGATCTGGTTCGCCATAGTCCCGGTGGGCACGTACAGCGCTGCGTCGCAGGCCAGCATCTCGGCCGCCAGCTCCTGGAGACGGTTGACCGTGGGATCTTCGCCGTAACAGTCGTCGCCGACGTCGGCGTCGGCCATCGCGCGCCGCATCTCGGGCGTGGGCTTGCTCAGCGTGTCGGATCGAAGGTCGACGTACCCGTCAGTCATCGTCCACCGCGAAGATCGGTCGCGAGAGCAGATAGCCGAAGGCGACGCTCGCGACGAGCAGGATCACAGGACCGAGCAGAGGACCCCGCCGAGCGAGGATCACCGACAGCAACGCCAGGGCGCCGAGGCCGGCGTTCGCCAACGCGAAGAGCAGGGCGACGGATCGCCCCCATCGGCGCCGCCGCCACAGCCCGACCGCAGCGACGGACGTGATGATCCCGTAGGTCATCAATCCGGATCGGAACTCCTGCTCACCGAGCGCCCGCACGAACAGCACCCCCACGAACATCGTGACGGCGACGAAGACGACCGCGGCGGCGCGGAACGCCCGGCGCGCGCCGTCGCGCGAGGCGTCAACCGAAGAAGACTTCGGCAACCTCGTAGAGCTTCGGGTCGAGGGTCTTCAGCTCGGCCGTCGCTTCTCCGATCGGCACCGTCACGACGTCGAGCCCACGCAGCGCAACCATCACTCCGAACTCGCCGCGGTGCACGGCGTCGATAGCGGCCACACCGAAGCGCGTGGCGAGCACGCGGTCGAAGGCCGTGGGTGTCCCACCCCGCTGCACATGACCGAGAGCCGTCACACGCGTCTCGTATCCGGTTCGTGCCTCGAGCTCCTGCGCGACGACGTTGCCTATCCCACCCAGCCGGGCGTGTCCGAACGCGTCCTTCTCGCCTTCCTGGATGACTATCGTCCCTTCCACAGGCGTTGCTCCCTCGGCAACGACGACTATCGAGAAGTAGCGGCCGCGCGTCGTCCTTTTGCGGACGCGCTTCGCCACCTGATCGATGTCGAACGGCCGCTCGGGAACGAGGATGAAATCGGCGCCACCGGCGAGACCGGCGTACGTCGCGATCCAGCCCGCGTGCCGTCCCATGACCTCCACCACCATCACCCGATGGTGCGACTCCGCCGTCGTGTGCAAGCGGTCTATCGCTTCCGTCGCGATCTGCACGGCCGTGTCGAAGCCGAACGTGTAGTCCGTCCCCGAGAGATCGTTGTCGATCGTCTTCGGCACGCCCACGACTTTGAGCCCCTTGGCCGCCAGCTTCGCGGCCGCGCCGAGCGTGTCCTCCCCGCCGATCGGGATGAGTGCATCGATCTTGTGCGATCGAAGGTTGTCGAGGACATGCTGAGCGCCGTCCTCCGTCTTGAACGGGTTGGTCCGCGAGGTACCGAGGATCGTACCGCCGCGGGGGAGGATGCCACGGGTGGACTCGATGGTGAGCTCGTCGAAGTCGGCCTCCAGCGGACCCCGCCAGCCGTCCTTGAACCCGACTATCACGTGGCCGTAGTCGTCGATGCCCTTCCGGACTATGCCGCGGATGACCGCGTTGAGGCCCGGCGCATCGCCCCCGCCCGTCAACACTCCGACGCGCACAGCTCACCCCCCTGGGACGTAATTCCGGCTCTCGGTGAGACATTCTGTCAAAGGTAGGCTGATGACGATGAGTCGCACGCCGGAAGACGTTGTCTCCCTCTACCTTCGGGCGCAAAACCTCGAGCAGGTGCGCAAGATCGAAGAGGCCGTCGCGCTGTACGAGCGAGCCGTGCTGGCGGGCTTCGACTCGGCCGGACCGTACGACCGCCTGATCGCCATCTATCGTGCGCGGGATCAACACTCAGACGTCGTCCGCATCGCCGGCGCCGCGATCGAGCATGTGCGGACCTACCCCGACAAGCTGAGGTGGTACGAGTCGCACAGCGAAGACGCTCGGGCCGCCCTTGCCTCTCAGCCCGATCGCCGGGGAGCCGAGTTCTAGGTCATGGACTCGAGCCGCACGGCCGCTTTCCGCACCCTGTACCAACTCGCCAATCGGGTCCGCAAGGTCTACTGGTTCCTGTTCCGTCCGCGGACGCGCGGAGTGAAGTGCGTGATCGAGCACGACGGTCGGTGGCTGCTGATCCGCAACACGTACGGACCGGACCACTGGACGTTCCCGGGGGGCGCGATAGGCCGTAACGAAGAACCGACCGACGCTGCGCGGCGCGAAGCGTTCGAAGAGGTCGGCATCCGCCTCGGCGCCCTGACGTACATCGGCAGCTACAAGACCAACCGCGATCACAAGCGCGACACGGTGTACTGCTACACGTCGGGAACGTCCACAGCCCACCACCAGATCGACGGCGTGGAAATACGGGAAGCTCGATGGTTCCCCCCGACGTCGATCCCGGCCGACCACGGGCCATCGGTCGAGCGCGTCGTCTTCATGCTCTCCGCCACCCGCCGCTGAGCGTGGCGACGTCGACATGACGAACGTTCTCTCGATCGACGCCGGCACGACCGGGATCACCGCGCTCGTCATAGGGGGCGATGCGCGCGTCCGCGCGACCGGCTATCGAGAGTTCCCGCAGCACTTCCCGAAGCCAGGCTGGGTAGAGCACGACCCCGACGAGATCTGGTCGGCGACGCTCGAAGCGTGCGAGGAGGCGTTGGCCAACGCGGGGATACGGGCCTCCGATCTCGCCACGATAGGCATCACCACCCCGCGCGAGACCGCGGTCGTCTGGGAACGCGATACCTCGCAGCCGATCGCCAACGCCATCGTCTGGCAGTGTCGCCGGACGGCCGAGCGGTGCGACGAGCTCCGCGCGCAGGGGGCCGAGCCCCGTATCCGCGAGATGACAGGTCTCGTCGCCGACGCGTACTTCTCGGGCACGAAGGTCGAGTGGCTTCTCGACAACGTGTCCGGGGCGCGCGCCCGGGCCGAGCGCGGCGATCTGTGCTTCGGGACCGTGGACTCGTGGCTCATCTGGAAGCTCACGGGCGGACGAGCCCACGTCACCGATCCATCCAACGCCTCTCGTACCATGCTCTTCGACATCCGCGCGCTCGATTGGTCACCCGAGCTCGGAGAGCTGCTGCGCGTGCCGAAGGCGGTGCTCCCCGAGGTGAAAGCGTCGAGTGGACGGTTCGGCGTGACGGCGTCCGACCTCTTCGGCGGCGCGTCGATACCGATCTCAGGGGTGGCCGGCGATCAGCAGGCGGCGCTCTTCGGCCAGGGGTGCTTCGAGCACGGGCGGTCGAAGAACACCTACGGCACGGGATCGTTCCTGTTGCTCAACACGGGTGGCGACCTGCCCGAGGTCCACGAAGGGCTTCTGTCGACCGTTGCCTGGACGATCGACGGGCGTACCGACTACGCCCTGGAGGGATCGATCTTCATCACCGGCGCGGCGTTGAACTGGCTCCGCGACGGGTTGGGCGTTCTCGACGATCTTTCGGGGGCCGAACCGCTGGCGACATCGGTGCCGGATGCCGGTGGAGTGACGTTCGTCCCGGCCTTCGTCGGCCTCGGCTCCCCGTACTGGGATCCGCGCGCTCGGGGAACCATCCTCGGCATCACGCGCGGGACGACGAAGGCACACCTGGTCCGCGCCGCCGTCGAAGCCATGGCCCAGCAGTCCCAGGACGTCATCGAGGCGATGGCCGCGGCCGTCGGCAGCCCGCCGACGGAGCTCCGCGTCGACGGCGGTGCCGTCCGGATGGACCTGCTCTGTCAGCTCCAGAGCGACATCTCCGGCGTTCCCGTGCTGCGACCCGTGGTCCGCGAGACGACGGCGCTCGGCGCGGCCTTCCTGGCCGGGCTCGCGGAAGGTGTCTGGGATGGTCTCGGGGCCGTAGAGAGCGCTTGGGGACTCGATCGTCGCTTCGACCCCGTCGTGGGCGAAGCCTCACGTGTGTCGAGTCGTGACACATGGCGTCGCGCCGTTGAGCGCGCGCGCGACTGGGAGCGTTGATCAGGCCGCGACGGGCTCGGGGGGCTTGCCTTTGCGGTCCGCGTACTCATCGCGGTAGTCCTGCCCCGAGAGACGGCAGATCTCGTACATCAGACCGTCGACGAACGAACGAAGGGCCAGCGGATCCTCATCGACCACGTCCTGAGCGATCCGCATCGGCTCCCCGAACCGCACGGTGACCTCGCCGCCGCGGCTCGGAAGCTTCGCATCCTTCGGCATGATCTCCCGCGTCCCGACGAGCCCGACGGGGATGACGGGAGTCTCGGCCTGCACGGCCATGCGCGCCACGCCCGTCTTCCCGCGGTAGAGGCATCCGTCCGGGGATCGGGTTCCTTCGGGGTAGATGCCCAAGAGGCCGTCCCGACCCAGCACCTGCAGGCCGGCGTCGAGGGCGGCTTGTGCCTTCTCGGCATCCTGACGCCGGACGGGGATCTGGCCGACGAGGTCGAAGAACCAGCGGGTCTTCCACGAGTCCCAGTACTCGGCCTTCGCGAGGTAGGTCACGCGGCGCGGGATGACGAGGGGGATGAAGAACGAATCGAGGAACGAGATGTGGTTCGCAGCGACTATCCCGCGGCCGTGGTCGGGGACGTTCTCGAGGCCTTCGACCTTCACCCGGTACAGCCGGTTCATCACGCCGCCCACGACGCCCCTGACCACCCGATAGGCGCCGCGGCCGTACCGCGGGAACAGCTCCTCGACCGGCTCGCGCACCTCGCCCCCTCCGTAAGGTGAGATAACGAGTATGCCTCAGATCCCTCGGTTCCTCGCGGCCTCCGGCTACGACCCCCAGGACGCAAAGAAGCGCATCAAGGCGATAGTCCGGGAGTTGAGCAGGGCCTACCCCGGCGCCAGAACGGCCCTCACCTACAACGACTGCTTCCAGCTGCTGGTCGCCACGATCCTGTCGGCTCAGTGCACGGACGAGGTCGTGAACCGCGTCACGCCTGTGCTCTTCGAGCGCTACCCGACGCCCGAAGCCCTCGCTTCGGCGAACCCCAGCGACGTCGAGGGGATCATCCGCCCAACCGGGTTCTTCCGGCAGAAGACCAAGGCGATAGTCGGGACGGCGCAGAAGATCGTGTCGGACTTCGGCGGCGAGCTTCCACGGACGATGGCCGAGCTCACCACGCTGAAGGGCGTGGCGCGGAAGACGGCCAACGTCGTCCTCGCGAACTGCCACCCCCGGCCGGGATCCGACCACGGCATCTTCGTCGACACCCACATCCGCCGCATCAGCCAACGACTGGCGCTGACGGACAACGAGGATCCGGTGAAGATCGAACGGGATCTGATGGCTCTTCTCCCGCGCAACGCCTGGGTCGACATCCCGCACGCCCTGATCCTGCTCGGCCGGGGGCCGTGCACAGCGCGCAACCCCTACCACGAAGCGTGCCCCCTGCTGCGCTGGTGCCCTACCGGTCGGGAAGCCCTCGCCGCGGCTGCGCCGGCACCGGCTCACCGTCGGACGGCAGGTGCGCCCCCGTGAAGCCGGCGCGTCGGCGATGCAAGCAGCTCACGGCGCCGCGTGTCCGGGGAGAAGCGGCTCGAGCACGCGTTGGATCGACGACCCGGCCACCTCGGTCAGCTCGCCGAACGCTCGGACGACCGGACGCTTCTCGTCCGGGATCACGGTCCTTGGATCTGCGTTCGATGCCCACAGGACGACTTCGCCGGGCGTAGCGCGCACCGAAGCGGCCAGGTCGTCGATCTCTTGGGGCGTTCGTCCCAGCGACGGGATCACCGGCCCGATGTGCTCGTGGGCAGTAAGGGTCTCCCGCACGGCGCCGACGGCGAACGGCCGCGGATCGACCATCCCGCACCTGAACCGACGAGCCGCCACCGTGCCGGCCCCGCCGCGAAGACCACCGAGGACGAGAGACGACCAATCCTCGACGCAGACCACGGCACGATCTTGGACGACACCGGTCGGTGCGATGCCCACGGCGAGGTCGGCCAGGACGATCTCGGCGGTCCCGTTCCACGAGCGCACGCGCGCTTCGATCTCCCGGACGGCTTGGGGTTCGGCGCTGTCGGCTTTCGCCAGGACCACCGCGTGCGCCTTCGCGATCCGCTGCTCGACGGCGGGCGCAGGGGGCCGCAACAGGTCGACGACCACGACGTCGATGTCGGCCTGGATCCAGGGCTCCGCCGCCCCACCACCGTCGAGCACCACCACCCCACCGCTCCCGGCCTCGCGAGCGGCCGTACGCAACAGCGACTCCGGGTCGAGGCCCGAAGCGACCGGGATCCCGGCCCCCACGACGGGCGCCAGCTCCTCGCGTTCGGCGAGCGGTCGCGGCGCCGAGAGCCCCTCGGGATCGCGGACGACGGTTGTCGCGAACCTGTCCCACAGCAAGAGATCCGCGATCGGATGCCGGGCCACGGCCACCCGCACACCGGCCGCTCGAAGGGCGCGCACCACTCGGCGCACCGTCGCCGTCTTCCCCGACGCCGTCGACGGCGCCGTGACCGAGACCGCCCGGACGCCGTCCGGCAGGGGCAGGCGATCCGGTACGGCGAGCTCGAGCGCTATCCCTCGTGCCGACGCCCACGCACCGACCCGTTCCCGCGTCGACGTTTCGCACGCAACGAGCAGCACACGCGCGACGTCGAGCTGGTCGGGCAGCGCATCCGTCGCGTACACGGGAACTCCCGAGGGCGCGCGCGTCCGTCCGCCGAGCCCCTCACACGCCAGCGCCGCGGTCCCCGCGCCGGTCGCGGCCGCGACCAGTACACCCCCGCCTTCACCGGCGACAAGCGTGCTGGGTGCGCTCACCATGTCCCTTCATCGGCTTCGCTGCCCGCGCAGGAGCCCTGATACCCTCGCCGAGTATGTCCGAGCCGGTGCTTCTCAACCTCGACAGGCACATCGCGACGCTGACCCTCAACGTTCCCGAGAAGCGCAACGCCATGTCCGAAGAGATGACCGAGGCGTTCCCTCGCGTCGTCGATCAGCTGAAGCAGATGAAGGACGCACGGGCCGTCATCGTGACGGGCGCGGGCGCCGCGTTCTGCGCGGGCGGGGATCTCGATTTCCTGCATACGGGCGAACGCGACGTCACGCTCCTGCGCGACAAGATGAGGTCCTTCTACCCGAGCTTCTCGTGTCTACTCGACATCGACGCGCCGACGATCGCGGCGATCAACGGGCCGGCGATAGGCGCGGGCCTCTGCCTGGCGCTGATGTGCGACCTCCGTGTGGCTGCGGCCGATGCCCCCCTCGGCATGACCTTCGTCCGGATCGGTCTGCATCCCGGCATGCTCGCGACGGCGCTGCTCGCGCGCGCCGTGACTCAGACATGGGCAGCCGAGCTGCTCTACACGGGCCGGATCCTGACGGGAGCCGAAGCACTGCACATGGGGTTGGTCAATCGCGCGGTCACCGGCGACCGCGTGCTCCCAGAAGCGCAAGCGCTCGCCGAACAGATCGCCTCGAACGCACCCATCGCTCTGCGCTACGTGAAGGAGGGACTGCGCCTCGCCTTCCAGAACGTCATGGACCAGGCGTCGGCGTGGGAAAGCTTCGCGCAGCCCGTCACGATGGCGACGGAGGATGTCCAGGAAGGACTGCGCGCCGTGCGCGAACGGCGGCCGCCGAACTTCGAAGGGCGCTGACGCCCGGATCAGGTCGTCCGGGGAACCGAGAAGCGTACGGTCGTCCCGCCTTCGTTGTTGGGCCCGACCTCGGTATCGGGGAACAGTGCCCGGATGATCTGCAGGCCGATCCCGCTCTCGAGCAGCGTCTCGGCATCGAAGCGATGGCCTCCGCCGTTGCCTTCGTGCTTGAAGCCTCCGCCCGCGTCCACTACTTGGAACTCGACGCGGTCACCGTCCGGACGGGCGATGACGCGTACGGGCGTCGTGGTGAGCGCCGTTCCGTGGGCCTTCACCGCGTTGGTGCAGGCTTCGGAAACGGCGATCTTCACATCCTGGACGGCGTCCTCATCGCACCCGTAATAGCGCGCCGCCGCGCCGGCGAACAGCCGCGCCGTCGAGATGAAGTCGGGTTCGGAGGTGAACTCGAGGCTGAACTGATCTTCGCTCGTAACCGCCACTTCCTAGCCTCCACCACCCGAGGCCACTCCGATCTCGGCGAGCGAATCGTGGATGGTGAAGATGCGGTCCAGCCCAGTGATCTCGAACACCCGGCTCACGGCGGGCTTGATCCCGGCGAGAGCGAGCGAGCCGTCGCTCTCTCGGAGCCGTTTCAACGCGCCGATGAGGACACCGAGCCCTGTCGAATCCATGAAGTCCACGCTCGTCAGATCGATGGCCACGGAACGATGACCTTGGTCGATGATGTCGTAGAGCTCCCGCCGAAGTTGTGGCGCGGACGCCAGATCCACCTCCCCTTGGAGGTGCACGATCATCCAGTCCGCGTCCTGATTAGATCGCAACTCGAAGTTGATAGGCGCCTCGCTAGCCTGGACTACCCGGTACGAAAGCCTTCCAAACCGTTGCTCGGGAGCGCAACGGTGGCGTCCCGCTGCACTGTACCCTCTGAAGGGCACGATGGCGGATTCACACGAAATCTCCGAACCACCATCGAATCGTTCTGTGTGCATCAAGGTCCCCGCGCGCGCCGATGTTGTGCAGGTGATCCGGACGGTCGTCGGAAGCGTCGCGTCACGGTTGGGTTTCCCCTACGACCGCGTGGACGATCTCCGTCTGGCCACCAGTGAGGTCGTCGCTCATCTGCTCGAGGCGCAACCGCCGCCCGAGGCGCTCGTCGTTCGCGTCTTCGAGACCGACGGCGGTGTCGAGGTCATCGCGGCGCGGACGACCGGCACCTCGGCGTGGCCGCCGACCGGCGCCCGGCACTCGCTGACGACGTTGATCCTGCGCGCACTCGCAGACGAGGCTTCGTTCGAGCGGAGCGGGGACGGACCCGCTATCCGATTCGCGAAACGACACGACGACGGCGCCGATACGGCGCCATGAGCGGCCCTTACTCCCGGGAGCCGATCGACCTCGGCCTCGATGACGGCGACCATGCGGCCGAGGTTCTGCGCCTCTTCGACGCCGCCGGCTCCGATCCGCAGTCCAGGGCCCGGCTCGTCGAGATCTTCCGGCCGCTCACGGAAAGCCTCGCCCGCCGGTATCACGGGTACGGCGAAGCGCTCGAAGATCTGGTGCAGGTCGCGAGCATCGGGTTGCTGAACGCGATAGACCGCTTCGACGTCGGCCGGGGCATCACGTTTCCTGCGTTCGCCACGCCTACCATCGTCGGCGAGCTCAAACGGCACTTCCGCGACCGGGGCTGGTCGGTTCGCGTACCGCGTCGCCTTCAGGAGAACACCCTGAAGATCAGGCAGACGATGCCCGACCTGGCGCAGTCCCTCGGTCGCTCGCCGACGGTGGCCGAGCTCGCCGACGCGTCGGGTATGACCGAGGACGATGTCCTCGAGGCCAGCGAGGCGCTCCTCGCCTACTCGGCCACATCGCTGGACACACCGCTCGGCGACGAGGTGACGCTGGGCGAGACCTTGGCCGACGCGGGAGGCGACATCGAGATAGCCGAGGAGTGGGCGGATCTGGCCCCCCACATCGCACGCCTCCCGGACCGTGAGCGCACGATCCTAGCCTTGCGGTTCTTCCGGGGCCTGACCCAGACGGAGATCGCCGAGGAGGTCGGGCTGTCCCAGATGCACGTTTCCCGCCTGCTGGGGCGGGCCTTGGGCACGCTGCGTGTCGCCCTCGCCCCGCCCGACGGGTAGGTGGTTTGTGTCTCAGGCGACCCGGGAATAGCTAAAAGCAGCGTCTCATCGCTTGGGAGGGAGCTCGTGCCCACGGGCTCCCTCCCCTGCCCCTTCAGGGCCCCTGAGCTGCACCTACCATCGTTAGGTGTCCCCAGCCTTCACCGTACCGACGCCCCGCGAGCTGCCCGTGGAACGGCAGGGAGAGCACTGGTACTTCGACGAGGGCCGTCGTCGGGTGCGGCTGTCGAACCTGGACAAGGTCTTCTGGCCGACCGAGCGCTACACGAAGGGCGACCTGCTGGCGTACTACTACAACGCCGCTCCCCTGATGCTGCCGTACGTCGGCGGCCGGCCCCTCACGATGAAACGGATGCCCAACGGCATCGAGGGACACGCCTTCTACGAGAAGAACGCCCCCTCGCACACGCCCGACTGGATGCCGCGCTGCCGGGTGCCGAGCTCGGAGCGCGACGGGGGGTTCATCGACTATCTCATGGCCGACGACGTCGCAGCGCTGCTGTTCGTCGCCAACCTCGGATGCATCGAGTTCCATCCATTGCACTCGCGCTGCGACTCGATCTCCGAGCCGTCTTACCTGTTCTTCGATCTCGACCCCTTCGAGCCGGCTACGTTCGACGATGTGCTGGCCGTCGCACACCACGTGCGAGCGGCGCTCGAGGCCCTCGGGCTCGAGTCGTATCCGAAGACGTCCGGCGCCACCGGGATGCAGATCTACGTCGGGATCTCGCCCGGTTTCACGTACCAACAGACGCGCGATCTCGTCGGCACCGTTGGACGTGCCATCAGGGCGGCCGACCCCGACCGTGTGACGATGGAGTGGGACAAGTCCAAACGCGCCGACAAGGTCTTCATCGACCACAACATGAACCGCGAAGGCGCGAACATCGCTGCGGTCTATTCGGTTCGCCCGGAACCCGCGGCGCCCGTATCGACACCCTTGCGCTGGGAAGAGGTGGAGGCGGCGGTCGTCCGCCCGGCGGATTTCACCATCGCGACGATCCATGAGCGACTCGCCGAGGTGGGTGACCTCTTCGACGGCTTGCCGACGCAACGGGCCGGCATCACCGCCGCGATGCACGCGATGGGCATGGACACCGGCGAGCGACGGAACCCGGGCCCGCAGACGGCTCCGGCACACCTCGGCGAGTACGAAGCCAAACGCGACTTCACGGTGACGCCCGAGCCGAAACCCACGGAGTCGGCAACCACGGACGACAGGTTCGTCATCCAGAAGCACGCGGCCCGACGCCTCCACTACGACCTTCGCCTGGAACGTGACGGCGTCCTCGCCTCGTGGGCGGTGCCGAGGGGACTCCCCACCGTGCCCGGCGAACGCCGGTTGGCCGTGCGCACCGAGGACCACCCGCTGGAGTACCTCGACTTCGAAGCGTGGATCCCTTCCGGCGAATACGGTGCCGGCGAGATGCGCATCTTCGACCGGGGCACCTACGAAGCCCTCGAATGGGAGCCACGCAAGATGACCGTCCGGCTGCACGGTGAGCGCGTCCGCGGTGAGTACCACTTGGTGAAGACGAACCAGGACTGGCTCATCTTCCTGTCGAAACGCTCGGCGGCCGATCAACCCGAACCACCACCACAGATGAAGCCGATGCTCGCCGACCCCGGGCACGAGCCCTTCGACGACGAAGCGTGGACCTTCGAGCCGAAGTTCGACGGTGTACGGACACTCGCCTACGTGAGCACCGAGGGAACACGTCTGATGTCGCGTACCGGTCGCGATCAGACCGCGACCTATCCAGAGCTGGCGAACCTCGCCACGTTCGTGAACTCCATCAACGCTGTTCTGGACGGCGAGATCGTCGCCCTCACGAAGGAAGGCCGGCCCTCCTTCGAGCTCCTTCAGCAACGCCTCAACCTGTCCTCGCCCACGGACATCGCACGTATCCGCCAGCGCATCCCCGTGCACCTCTACGTCTTCGACATCCTCTGGCTCGATGGTCGCGACCTGACGGGCCTTGCATTGACGGAGCGCCGCGAGCGCCTCCGGGAGGCGGTTACCGAAACCGGGCCCGTGTCGTTGACCTATTCGTCGGATGCCGCCGGGACGGCGTTCTTCCAAGCCGTGAAGCAGCTCGGTCTGGAGGGGATGATCGCCAAACGCCTCGACAGCACGTACCAGCAAGGCATGAGGACGAAGGACTGGCGCAAGGTCAAGGCCATGCGCACGCAGGACTTCGTCATCCTGGGCTGGACGACCGGGAGCAGCTCGAGCTCCTCGGCCTTCGGATCTCTCCTGGTGGGGGCGTTCGGCGACGGACGGCTCCGATGGATGGGACACGTGGGCACGGGTTTCACGGGCCGGGTGCGCGAGAAGCTGCAACGCAAGCTCGAAGAGCTCGTGATCGGGAAGCCGGCCATCGACGAGCCGGAGGTGGCTGCGCTCCGGGACGCGCACTGGGTGCGTCCGGAGCTCGTCTGTGAGGTGGAGTACCTCGAGATCACCAGCAGCGGAAAGCTCCGCGCACCGTCGTTCAAGGCCCTGCGTCCGGATATCCCACCAGAAGATTGCATCCTCGAGCGACCCTTGTCGATACTGACCCGGGACGGCGAGGGAGAGGGTCCCGCGTGACCGACCAGCTGCGCGCCATCGAGCATGCAGCGATGCGCGCGATCGCAAGCGCGCCCACCATCGAAGAAGTGACGCCCGCCGTGCTCGAGAGCATCTGCAAGGCTCTGGATTGGTCGGTAGCGGCGTTGTGGATCCTGGACGAGCCCGTGCGCGAGCGGCTGACCCTCTCGGCCCTGTACCGACGGCCGAACTCGGACCTCGATCCCTTCGTCGATGCGTGCCGGACCAGAACCTTCGAGCGAGGCACCGGGCTCCCCGGGCGCGTCTGGGCCACCGGCGAGCCTGTGTGGGTGGCCGACGTCGTGAAGGACTTGAGCTCCCCGAGAGCCCCGGCGGCGGAGAAGGCCGATCTGCACGGTGGGCTGGCCATCCCCGTCGGCGCCGGCAACGAGTTCCTCGGCGTGATGGAGTTCTTCAGCGCGGAGGTTCGCCACCCCGACGACGAGCTGCTCGACATGATCGCCACGGTCGGCGCCCAACTCGGACACTTCCTCGAACGCGACCGCTTGAGCCGTCGCCTGGGCCTGCACGCGGCGGTTCTGGAAGCGCAGGGCGAGTCGGCCATAGACGGGATCCTCGTCGTCTCTCCGGAGGACAAGATCCTGTACTGGAACAGTCGGTTCCTCGAGATCTGGGACGTTGCCGAGGATCTCGTGCACGCCGGCGACAGGCATCCGGTCATCGAACAGAAGGCGCGACTGGCCGCCGATCCCGACCAGTTCAAGCGCTCGGCGCGTGCCGTCTTCGACGATCCGGATGCGGCGCGGCGCGAGGAGATCCCCTTGGCCGACGGACGCGTGGTAGATCGATGGACGGCTCCCGTCCGGAGACCGGACGGCGCGCTGCTCGGCCGCGTCCTGTACTACCGCGACGTCACCCAGCAGAAGCTCACGGAGAAGCGCCTGCGCGAGAACGAAAGCTGGTCGTCGTTCCTCGCTGAGGTGAGCACGGTGATGTCCCAGACGCTCGACTACCGCGCGAACCTGAATCGTCTGGCCCGCATGGTCGTCCCGATCCTCGCCGATTGGTGCGCCATCCACGTCCTCGAGGTGGGAGAGCTCAATCTCGTCGCCCTGGCGCACGAAGATCCGAACAAGCTCTCGCTGGCTCGTCGCATCGGCGAGCTCTTCCCGATCGACCTCACCGACGAGCTCGGCTCGGCCGCCGTCGTTCGTTCCGCGGCGCCGATGCTGTTCGAGGAAGTCACAGACGACATCTTGGAGGCGGCGGCACGCAACCCCGAGCACCTCCAACAGCTGCGGAGCTTCGGGTTACGGTCGGCGATCGCCGTCCCGTTGGTTTGCCGCGACCGTGTGCTCGGCACCTTGACGCTCGTCACGGCCGAATCCGGACGGCGTTACACGAAGGAAGAGCTGAGGCTGACCGAAGACCTCGCCGCACGGGCCGCGTTCCCCATCGACAACGCCCGTCTGTACGAGGAGCGCGCCCGCGTCGCGCAAACGCTGCAGAAGAGCTTGCTGCCCCCGCAACTCCCAGACATCGGCGGCGTGGAGCTCGCCGCGCGGTACCACGCCGTCGCCGAGGGGGCCGAGGTCGGAGGCGACTTCTACGACGTCTTCGCGGCCGGGCCCCGGAGCTGGGGCCTCGTCCTCGGCGATGTGAGCGGGAAGGGTGTGGAGGCGGCGACGGTGACATCACTGGCGCGCCATACGCTGCGCACCGCGACGATGGCCACGCAACAGCCGTCGCAGATCTTGTCGATGCTCAACGCAGCGCTCCTCGAACAGACGGATCCCGATGCCTTCTGCACGGCGGTGTATGCACTCGTCGAGCCGCGCTTCGGCCACGTGAACGTCACCATCTCGAGCGGGGGACATCCGCTGCCCTACGTGGTGCGCTCGGACGGGAACCTCGAACCGCTCGCGTGCGAAGGAACGCTCCTCGGCGTCGTGGCCGATCCCGAGCTGCAGGACGTATCCGTGGAGCTCGACTTCGGCGACAAGCTGATCGTCTACACCGACGGCATCTTCGACGTGGGCCCTCGCGACGACCCGTTCCAGCCGCACGATCTCGAACAGCTCTTCGCGGCGTGCGCCCGGCGCGGCGTGAAGGCGGCGGCCGATCTGATCGAGAAGGCCGTCCTCGAACGGCAACAGGGCCAAGCCCGGGACGACTTCGCACTCGTGATGCTGGGCGTGCGGGCCTCGATCTTCCGCCGGGCGCGCAGCCCGCGGATGTGGCGCCGAGCCGACTAGGCCTCGTCGAGAACGAGCAGCGCGGCTCCCACGATGCCGGCGTCCGGGCCGAGCTCGGCCCGGAGGACGCCGGGGAGCGGGCGCCGATCGGATGCTTCGACCCGTTCACGCATGCCGTCCAGCGCGACGGCTTCGAAGAGATCCCAATCCTCGGCGATACCGCCCGCTATCGCGATGCGCTCGGGCTCGAGGACGTTGACCAGGGAGCCGAGCCCCCATCCGACCCAACGCGCCATCCGCTCGACGAGCTCGATCGCGAAGGCGTCTCCGTTTCGCGCAGCGTCGGTGATCGCGCGCCCGCGGATTCGGCCGGCGTGCAGCTCGTTACGCAGCGTGCTGTCGGGATGACCGGACAGCTCGACCAGCGCCGTGCGCTCCAGGGCCAGACCCGACGCGTACTGTTCCCAGCATCCCCGACGCCCGCACCCGCACATCGGGCCGTCGGGGTCGACGATCATGTGCCCGATCTCGGCGGCACCTCCGTGTGCGCCCCGGTAGGGACGACCGTCGATCACGAGCCCGCCGCCGATCCCCGTGCCGAGCGTCACGCAGAGGAAGTGCAGCGTGTCGCGTCCGACACCGAAGCGGTGTTCGGCCCACGCCGCGCAGTTCGCGTCGTTGTCGACCCGGACGGTGAGGCCCACCTCGTTGGAGATCAGCGCGTCGAGCTGCACCTCACGCAGCCCCGTGTTGGGGCCGTAGAGGTAGTGTCCCGTCGCGTGGTCGACGATCCCGGCCGCACCTATGCCCAGCCCGACGACGCTCGACGCCGGCAGCTTCCGGACGAGCTCACCGACCTGCGCCGCGACGGACCCGGGCTCGTCGATATCCGAAGGAAGCTCGGCACGCTCGAGCAAACGGCCGGCGGAGTCGACGATCCCGGCGGCGATCTTCGTACCGCCGAGGTCGACGCCAATGGCGAGGCGTCTCGCCGCGTTCGTCACGCCTTCTTCGGCCGGCGTCGCACGGCTATCGGCTGCACCTTGGCATCCTTGCGCGTCGCACCGCTCCGTTCCTCCATCGTGTTGAGGAACGCGTCGAGCCCCTCGAGCAGGCTACGGAAGGCGCCGAGCACCTCCCGTCCGGCGCGGATCAGATGCTCCGTCGCATCGGGTGCGACTCCTTGGACGGCCATCGATGCGGTGCCGATCGGGCAGGCGTAACACTCCGGCACGTACTTCTGTTCCGCTGACTCAGGCATGTTCATCTCCTTCTTGATCGGGGGCGCTGCGCCCCCCGAACCCCCCGAGCTGGCGAATGAGCTTCGCTCATCCGCCGTCTTCTCCAAAGACGATCTGTAGAACCGGACCTTCGAAGGCTGCGTCCACGACCTGCCGCCGCCGGAGCGACTGAGGAAGGAGGATCGATCGCCTGTGCGAACCGACCGTGACGATCAGCTCGTCGTCCTTCCGGGCAAGTTCGAACCGATCCTCGGCATAGGGGAGCCGGAGATTGAGGATCATGCTGCCGTCTTCGTCGCGATCGACTCGCATGGGCTCGTCTGCGTGAAGGATGGCCCGCGGATCGAGCTCCCCATACACCTCGTGGCAGAGCTCGGAGAGCAGCTCCGGACCGACCATCTCTTCCTCGTACAACCGCGACGTGAACACCGGCACGGGCTCGAATGACTCGCGGATCGTGTCGAGATGAGCGGCCTGGATCTTCTTCCATTTCGCGAAGTACGGGTCTTCAACCGTCTCGGGGAGCAGGCGGTTGGCGATGACGGCGTCGACGCGATATCCGAAGAGCGCCAGATACGTGAAGAGCCGACGCGCCTCCGCGATGACCATCTTCTCCGGGTTCACGACGATCCGGATGGACGATTGCTCGGCGTCCGTGAGGATCCGCCCGACCTCGTCCAGGTTGGTATACAGCCGCTCGACGGCCTTGTAGACGCGATCGGTGGCCATAGGCATCGACGTCACCCGCTCGAGAACGGGACGCACCATACGTACGACCCGGCGCTCGATGGGGAACACGCGCTCGATGTACCACCGCGCGATCTCCGGGAGCGAGAGCAGGCGAAGGGTCTCGGCCGTCGGTGCGCAGTCCACGACTATGCAATCGAAGTCGCCTTCGTCGGCGTGCCGGCGCAGGTCGGTGAGGCTGAAGACCTCCTCGATCCCGGGCAACGCCATGATCTCTTCGGCGGCGACGGGGTCGGCTCCAGCCCACGACAGGAACTGCGTCATGAACTCCTGGATGTCGTGCCAATGCTGCTCCAACCGCTGCTGCGCGTCGATCTGCTGTCCGTACAATCGCGGGGCGATCTCGGTCAGCTCGGATCCGATCTCAGACTCGTAGGCATCGGCGAGGCTGTGCGCGGGGTCCGTGGACATCACGAGCGTTCGCCCGCCCTGGCGAGAGATGCCCAACGCGGTCGCCGCGGCCACGGACGTCTTGCCCACGCCGCCTTTACCGGTGAAGACGATGATTCGCACCGCGTAGAGCTCCTTTGGTGCGTCGCAGTGGGCCACAAGTATAGGCGGGGGCCGATGTTACACTCCCGGTGTCATATGGCCATTTCGATGGAGATGCGCATCGACGAGCTGGCGCAACGGGCCGGCGTCCCTACGCGAACGATCCGTTACTACACGCAGCAGGGACTCCTTCCCTCGCCTGAGCTGAAGGGCCGCGTGGGGTACTACAACAGCCGGCACCTCGATCGACTGCGGCTGATCAAGGAGCTGCAGGAGAAGCGCTACCTCCCGCTCAGCGTCATCCGGTCGGTCATCAGGCACTTCGAACACGGCGCGGACCTCGAGACGATGCTGGCGCCGCTCGACATCGTGTTCCAGCCCCGGTGGGACGCAACCGAGCAGCGCGAGTACACACGTAGTGAGCTGGCGCGTGCGGCGGGCGTCGATACGACCGTGGTGGACGCGGCCGACGAGATGGGCTTCCTCTTCCCCGAGCGCCGCGGACGCCAGCGGCGTTACACGCTCGACGACGTGCAGATGCTCGGTGTGGCCAAGCAGTGGCTCGAGCTCGGCATCCCCCGGAACCTCGGAAGCCTGTACCGGGACAGCCTCGAGCAGATCGCAGGGCTGCAGGTGAAGGCCTTCAATGAGAACGTCGTGGCGCCGCTGACCGCGGGGCACCTCTCCCCGGAAGAGACGCGGGAACGCCTGCTCGACGGCTACCAGGCGATGGCCACCGTTTTCAATCAGCTCGTCGCTCTGCTGCACCGCAAGGTGCTCCAGAAGGTGGTCGAGTCACTCGCCGCCGACGAGACGGCGCCCTAGCTCGATTCGACCCGTCGCTTCAGCTCTTTGAGGGCCACTCGCGTGATCTCACGAGCGGCCCGGGCCCTGACGAAGCCCGGTAGAGGCAGACGGCCGGGGTCTATGGCCAGGTGGTACGTCACGTGCGTCGACCCGTTGCCACCTTCGAGGACGTACGACCCGCGGACGTCTTTCAGATCGCCTTCCACATAGCTCCAGGCGATCCCGTCTTCGTTGTAGGCGTAGGCGAGCACGTAACGGACCTCGGGGAGGGGGCCCGGTGCTACTCGGAACTCGACCTGGGATGGTCGTCCGCCTTCGTCCCTTTGGACGATGCGCGCGGTCTTCACCGAGCGAGCCCATTCGGGATAGGACTCGAAGTCGCAGAGCACGGCGAGAACC